>DRGT01000107.1 GCA_011055585.1 Candidatus Nitrosopumilus sp.
AAACCATACTACCCTTTTTTTTCTTTTTTATTTATTTTCTGACAGAGTAATCTAAGCTATTTGAAACTAAAATCATTAAAATATCATAATTAGAAAGTGAAGCAGTATTGGTAAAAAAAGAGCATCAAATGATTTGTCAGAGAATCTCAAAGATTAGTCTCTATGTCAGGTTCGTAGGAGTAATCGGTGCAAAGGGGGAACTTTTGGCCTATTACCGCAGGCCAAATTTTAAGCCATTTCTTGATGAAAAAGATACCAAACACCAGTTCTCAAACATTGCAATTAGCACTGGTCTTGATGCAGATTTTGATAAAAGTCTAGGCGAGGTAGAATTTGTTTGGGAGGAAAGGAAAAAGGTGCAAACAATTTCTTTTGCCATTAATAAAACCAGAGTGTGGGTGTCTATTGATAGAAAAGTTATTCGAACAGAAATGCTTCGAATTATTGATGAATGCCTTCCTATCGTAAAGTATTATTCATAAATAAACTGTAAATTTTTTTTGATCGACTTAACACAAATTCTGTGTTATGTACGCCTTGCCTGTATCAGTAAAAGCTACACCAATACCTTCTATTCGATAACTTCTTTCATTCATATTTTCTCGATGTTCTTGGCTATTAAACCAAAGAGTAACAGTATCATATGCTAAATCTTCAGGGGTTATCCATCGACTACCTGGCTGTGCAATGTTTTCTCCAAGCCCCTCTTCAGCATAGATGCCATAATCTTTGTAACAGTTGTAACCAACATTCTCGGCCCTAGCAGTTGCGTCTAACCCATCAGGGTTAACATGAGAATAAAAATTACGTTCTATCATGTCTTGGCTGTGCGCCCTTGCAATTTCGGCAAGATTTGGATCAAATTGTAATGGTACTGCACCTGTTTTGTTTCTAGATTCATTAACAAAGTCATGAATACGCAATTCAACTTCTTCTGCAGAATTTAATGAAAAATAATATGGAGCAACTAAACTGTAAACAACAAACGCACCCAAGCCTAAACCAGCTAATACGATTATAGTGAATAGTTTATTCATAAGTTAAGAATTAATTTACCATTAATTAATTCTACAAATTTATCACTCATATAACCAACACATTACATATCCTGAATCGGTTTTGAATTTAGGAGGATCTTTTTTGCACTTTTCCATTGCTTCAGGACACCTATCAATGAATCTACACCCTCTTTGAGGGTTTACCAAGTCAGGAGGATTACCTTTGATGAATTTTGGTTTTTTGCCGTGTAAGGTTGGGATTGATTCTAGCAGTCCTTGCGTATAGGGATGTTTTGGTTTTTTGTAGATATCGTGTGAGGTACCAAACTCTACCATCTTCCCACCATACATTATTCCAATTTTTTCTGAAATTTCTGAAAGTATAGCCAAGTCGTGTGTGATTAAAATAATTGACATGCCCTCTTTTTTCAATTTTTTTAGAAGATTTACTATCTGTGCTTGAATTAGTACATCTAATGCAGTTGTAGGCTCGTCTGCAATGATTATTTTTGGTTTTAGCAATAGACCCATGGCAATTACAATTCTTTGTTTCATACCACCGCTAAGCTCATGCGGATATTTTTTGAGAACATCATCATCCAAGTTTACTGATTTTACAGATTCAGAAATTAATTTATCAAAATCTCCTTCATGCTTGTGTTGTTTTAATATCTCAACAAATTGCTGTTTAATAGTATAAACAGGATCAAGTGAGTTCATTGCACCTTGAAAAACCATTGCAATTTTTTTCCACCTATACTTTGAATTAAAATCAGATTCTTTAAGATCAAGAATCGATTCACCATCAAGCAGCACCTTGCCAGAAATAATTTTACCACCTTGAATCATTCTGATTAAGGATAGACCAAGTGTGCTTTTGCCACATGCGCTCTCTCCTGCTATTCCAATGGATTCACCCTCTTTAATTGAAAAACTCACATCATCTAGTGCATGAACAACTCCTTTGGAGGTATGATATCTAGTTGCAAGATCCTCAACTTCAAGAAATGCCATGTATTAGTTAGAGTATACTAGTAGATTTGAATTTTTCAAGAAGGGATATATGCAACTTTACGGAAGTGAAGAAAAGTCGGTCCTTATGCAGTTTAATCGTACTCACAATATTGAAGATATAAAATCGGACATGAAGGGTCAAGAAGTCATCATTGGTGGATGGATTGAAGACCTGCGAAAGCTAGGCAAAATGACTTTTTTAACGGTACGAGATGTTACAGGACTAGCCCAGGTAATAGTAAAAGAAGAGTCGAGCAAAAACATTGAAGGAGTTACAAGACAAAGTGTAATTCGAGTACAAGGTAAAGTTCAAGAAACAAAGGCTAGAGATTTTGAATGGGAGATTAAAGCAGACCAAATTGAGGTCTTAGCTAATGCAAAACATCCTCTCCCAATTGACCCAATTGGCAGACTAGAAAGCAACATAGACAACAGGCTAAATGCTCGAGCCTTGGATATGCGGAACCAGCGAACTGCATCAATATTCAAGATACGTCATCATGTTTTAGCAGCAATTCGAAAAACCTTTTCAGAAAAAAAATTCATCGAAATTAACACACCAAAATTAATTGGTAGTGCAAGTGAGGGAGGAGCCAATTTGTTTTCATTGGACTATTTTGGCAAACAGGCATATCTTGCTCAAAGCCCACAATTGTACAAAGAACAAATGACTATTGGGCTTGAGCGAGTCTATGAAATTGCTTCTTTTTTCAGAGCAGAAAAATCTCACACAGGACGACACCTAAGTGAATTTACCAGTGTAGACATTGAAGCTGCCTTTATGGATTATACTGATGTCATGGAGATATTGGAGTCCTTAGTTGTAGAGGTGTACAAATACATTTCAGAAAAATGCAAAGAAGAGCAAAAAACTCTAGGAATTACGATTAAAGTTCCTCCGTCCCCCTTTGAAAGAATTACTTATTCAGAAATTTTGAAAGAATTGAATGATGAAGGAGAAAAACTAGAGTTTGGTGATGATTTACTTGATTCACATCTAAGAATTGTTGGAAAAAAGCATCCTGGATTTTTCTTCATCACTGACTGGCCAATGAAATTAAAACCATTTTACATTAGAGAAAAAGAAGAGGAACCAACAATTTCTAGATCATTTGACTTGCAATTTGGATACTTGGAGCTATCTTCAGGCGGTACAAGGCTTCATGATCCTGAAAAAATAAAATTACGACTAAAAGAACAAGGACTTGATCCTACTAAATTTGGAAGTGATGTAATATCAGCTGAGATTCATCTTGGAACTGAACATGGGTCTGACACAAGTTTTCCTTACCCTGGTGGCCCAGAGACACAGAGTGTTCTCTATCATGAGTTACAACATGCAATATGTGGTTGTAATTGGCACCCAGAAATTGCACACGATTTTATTAATTAATCACGGAGTAAGTCTTTCAGGATCTCTTGGATACAAA
>DRGT01000108.1 GCA_011055585.1 Candidatus Nitrosopumilus sp.
GATTGGGAAAGAGAAAATGAAATATTCAAAGAAACTGTCAAACTTGCCATCTTCTCTTTTTACACCAGCGTGAACCTCTTCGGCCATCTCCATTGCGCCTTCAATCATGGTATCAATTCGCATTTTAGCTTCGTTTTCTAAAAATGAGATTAATTCGTTTTTTGTAACTGATTCTGTGGACATGAATCTAGTACGTCTATACCATTTAAATTTCTGGTGATTTAGTGAATGGTTTTTCTAATTCTCTGAATTATTAGAGCAGGAATAACAAAATACATTCCAAAATTCAAAAGAATTATTCCAATTCCATATCCTAACATTTCTTCTTCAGAATCAATATCTGCATAGTTTAGAATAGAAAGTGATGTTAGTAATGGTGTAATTGCAAGTTTGACAGTTTCTTTGAATATTTCATTTTCTCTTTCCCAATCAGCAATTGTTGGAGAGAATGAATAGTAAAATTGGTTAAATCCCATCATAAATGAAGTTCCTGAAGAAGTTTTGAGTACAATATTGTCTCGAAGCTCTCTTAGCATCTGAACTTGAGGGGCAAGTTCTGAGCCAAATGTAGCAGTGGCAATCAAACATCCGCCACCATTTTCTTGTCCATTATCTATATCATTACCTTCTGGTGGTAGAGATATCTCTCCAAGAAGAGTAAAAGAGTTTAGTGATTCTTCGTATGCTGAAAGGTTTTCATCAAAATTGTTTTCTCCATTTGCATATGTTAAAGCATAAAATTTGTCAGAGCCTAGGATAGTAGTTTCTTTAAATTTAATTTTAATTACCCCGTCTGCTGTTACAAAAGATCCCATTGTAGTAATAGAGTGTGCATCCCTTCCATTTATCTCCAAATTTTCTTCAGATAAAATTTCGAGCTGACCCAAGTCAATTGCTTCTTGTAATTTTTCTTTTAATTCATTTATACTGTCGTCTAAAGATTTACCTTCTCTATCTTGTATAGAAACAGAAATTGTTGGATTAAAATCTCCAATTTTGGGGCCAACAGCTGCAACATCAGGAGCATTAGGATTTGTTTTTTTAGGTTCTTGAATTAGCCAGTCATCAGGGAATGTTGCTGAAAAACCTAATTCTTCATTAGAATATTCACCCATTGAAATTGTTGGTGGAATGTCTGAAATTCGTTCTGGTTCGCCCTGATCTAAAAGGTCTGTTACATCTGCCTTGTTAACAACTTCAGCTTTTAGAGTTTCTCCTGCACCCCAATTATATGGAATGTCACCTTCAGGTGGAGTATCTAGATTTGCAATTGTATCTAATGTTTCAAAACTTTCTTGTGTAGCTATTCTACCAAATACTGTATACTGTCCATCAAGAAAATTCGAATCATTATGAACAATAAAAAATTGTGAACCAGCACCGTTTGGATCTCCTGTTCTTGCCATTGAAACAATACCACGATTGTGTTTTATGTCGTTGAATTCAGCATTAATGGTATAACCAGGGCCTCCTGTTCCCCATTCTAATGGAGTTTCATAACCACCTGGTTTGGTTTTAGGATCTCCACCTTGAATCATAAAATCTTTAATCACTCTATGAAAAATTGTACGTTCGTAAAATCCACTTTCTACTAATTTGATAAAATTATCTACATGGTTAGGTGCATCTTCTGGAAAGAATTCAATAACGATTTTTCCAGATTGCGTATGTAAAATTACAAGTTTTTCATCATTTTGAGCAAAGCTGGGATTTGCAACATTTAGAAGTAAAAATGCGAAAACAAATACAAGTATTTTTGAAAACATGTTGAATGCTTTTTTTTCACTCAAATAAAAGCCAATAGCAAACATTGGTTTTTATCGAGTAAATTTATGGTCAGATTATGGACGCTGATGAGAAAATCCATGCTCAAGTACTCTCAGTTTGGAGAGAGGCCAAAAAAATATTTTCGTTTTTGGGTACTGAAGTAATGTTATTTGTAACAGATCGTCATTTAATGTTTGTAAATAAAACAGAAGAAAAAATGAAATGGTGGCAAGCTGCAACTAAAAGACAGGTTTTAACTCTGCTAAAGTCAAATAACATTATGCTTCATCAAGATGGTTATGATGAAGAAGAACTAAGAATTGATTTGGAAAATAAAAAAAACATGGAGATTTCTTTTGATGATATTTTGAAAATAGAGTCTAAGAAAAAAGCTTGGGGTGGAGTTTTAACTTTAGAATTTGTCAAGAATGGAAAAAAAGAAAAATTTGATTATTCAGTTGTTAAAGATTGGGTAAAATATCCAAAAAAAGCACCCATGACTTTCGTTGATGTTGATTGGTCACCAATAGTTCAGTTTGTCAAAGATAGACAAAATTTTACGAAATAAATTGACTAAAGTTTTTGCTGTAGGTGTTGGGCCTGGTTCTCCAAGTTATATTTCAGATGTTGTAAAAGATGTTATAAAAAATTCTAATGTAATTATAGGTTACAAATACACACTAAAAACAATTGAAGAATTAATTTCTGGAAAAGAAGTACATGAAGTTACTATGCAAAATCAAGAAGATGTTTATCAAAAAATTTCTAAAAATTTAGGTGAAAAAAAGCTAGTTATACCGTTTACAGGAGATGTTAATTTTTCTGAATCAGAGGTAGTAGATAGATTAATAGAAATTTTTGGTGATGTAGAAATAATACCTGGGATCAGTTCCATACAAGTTGCTGCATCAAAAGCAAAAGTTCCATTAGATAAATCAAAAGTAATTACCATGCATATTTCAACTTCAATTGAAAATCAAAAATTAGAATTACAAAAGGCATTACTGGATGGTTTTAGTGTGATTCTTGTGCCTAGGCCATGGTTAAAAGACCCAAAAAAACACTTTATGCCCTCTGAAATTGCTTTGTATTTGAAAAAAACTGGATTTAATATTACCAAGCTCAAAGTTCATGTTTTTGAATTTCTAACGACAGAAAAGGAGAAATCATTTTTTGGAACTGTGAAAGAATTGGAAGGAAAAGAGTTTTCTGATATGTCAGTTATGGTCTTTAATCAATCAAAATTAGATTCGTATGTTAATTTCTAATATTTAATTGCCTTTTTGCCTTGCATCATTTACGGATCTTATTATTTGTGATTGTGATACTTCAGGGAAAGAAACAACATCCATTCTAACCCATGCGTAATCAAGATCTACTAAGAAAAGAAAGCCCTTGTCGGTAATTAGTACACTTCTGCTTTCTCCTGGAGGTATTTCTCCAGTAGCTACTCTACCATCAGCAAACATTCTAAAGTCGTGTCCTATTCCACGAGCATTAGTATCTCTTTTTGCACTTACTATAGAATGAGAAACGGTGTCATCGTTTTGAAAAGTAAGTGTTGTACCTGGAGTAATTGTAAGTCTGTTTGGATATAGATATCTTGCACGTGTTGGATCATCGCCTTGTTCAAAAGTAGCTTCGGTTGCTGCTTTTCTTGCTTCAATATATGTTAAATCAAAACCTTGGTCGAAAGCTCCAGGGAATATTCTAATAACTATTTCTTTTTCTGCTATTTGCTCTTCAAGAGTTGGTGTTGGTTCACCTGGAGTTGTGATAGTTGGCAAGTCACTTGTTATTTGTGTAATTTTTGTAGTGAGAATTATTTTGTTAGAAAATATGCCTTCAGATAATCTTCCAGTGAAACTATAGACAGAGCCTTCTTGACTATCTTCAATTAATCTACCAAATGCGCTAAGTGAAACTTGGTTTCCCAAAGAATCATCTGCAGTGCCAGAAAGTCTAATAAAATGTCCATCTCTTAATACAGAACCAGTAATATCAACTACAGTAAACTCCATATTACCAAGTGTTACAAATCCATCTTCAACAACCAATTTAGTTGTGCTACCAATTTGTCTATCTAAATCAATTAGAAAATCTATTTGAGAGTTTTTTATGACATCTTCAGTTACTGCAAAACCAAAACCTTCTAACAAGTATGCCTCTTCTGGAACAAGGTCTGCTTTTACTTCTTGTAAGGATATGCCTAGTGCTAGAATAAGTAGAATAGGTATTGCAAGTACTGCCTTCATACTATAGGTTTTTGTTGATTCGGTTTATAATTTGCTACTAAATTATTTTAGATATAACTAACAGTATATCTAAACAACTCTAATTGAGGAGAAAAAATCCTATTAGCTCTGCCCAAACTCAAAGTCAACTTCAGTAGTCTCAATCATATATGCTTCTAGAACACCACCTGCGAGTAAGAGTCCTACAACAATACCAATCTCTATACCAACTACTTTGGCATCTCCTTTGATTGAAACTTTTTTGATTATTTTATGGATTAAAAGAAAACTTCGTGACATCCCAAGGGCGTAAGCTGATAGTTCCATAAGTCCAAATGGTGATAGGTAAAGCAATGCTACTGCTGGGATTTCTGCAAGAATTGGTGTTGTAACTACCAAGGCTGCAAAAGCATATCCTGTCTGCCAAGAAGTAAAAAATCCCCAAGCTACTCCAAAGCCAGGAATAAACATTGGTAAGCCTATCATTGCATTGTGAGCAAAAATTCCTGGTCCGTCAATGTCCTCAATTAGATCTTGAAATTCTTCTAAGAATGCTTCAGCATCTTCTTGTGGAACATCCCACATTGAACCAATCCAGAAAGAAAGAGTAAACAAACCAACAAAAATCAAAAAAGTGAGAAGTCGTTTTCTTTCGGCCACCAAGTTTTTTTTATTGTGGAGTATTTGAGGGTTTGTAGCGAGCAGATTTAATTAAAACTCTCTTCATTTGTTGATAATGAAAAAGGACGTCTCTTTTGCTCTTAATTATGCTTTGAATAAGGGCTTTCAAATTCATCCTGGAGCTTTGGAATTACTTGAACGAATTGATATTAACGATTTAGAGATGGTAATAAAACAAATTGTTCGAGAAAAATCAAAACAAAAACGTTTTCTGATAAATCAAGATGATTTAGAAAGTTTCCTAGGCATAAAGGAGGACAAAAAATTAGATGCCGAATATAGGATATTGTTCGATCCAACATCAAAGATTACCACCGCAGAAGGAATTGATGGATATAATGCGTTTTTTTCAAATCGTTTTCAAAAATTAAAAAAAATTATTTCAAATAGACCAGAGGCCAAATTATTAAAAACAATTTCTTCAGTAATAACAACAAAATCAAAAGAGGATGTATATCTTTGTGGACTAATCAATGAAAGAAGAGCGGAACGAAATATTACAAAATTAACTCTGGATGATCCAACTGGTTCAATTGAAACTATAATTTTTGATATAGATTTGCAAAAAAAGGCAGAGGGTCTTTTAATCGACCAGTTTGTAATGGCTAAAATTAATTTTGGAAAAAATGGAGGTTTTATCGTAAAGGATGTTATTTTACCTGATATTCCTGAACATGCCCAAAACCGGTCAGATACAGAAACTTATGCTGTGTTTCTGTCTGATTTGCATATTGGAAGTATGTATTTTATGGAAAAAGAATTGAATGATTTTATTTCTTGGCTATCAAGTCCAGATCCCATTGCTAGAAAGGTTCGTTTCATTCTGATATGTGGGGATTTGGTTGATGGGGTTGGAATCTATCCAATGCAGGATAAAGAATTGGTTTTAATTGATATTGAAGAGCAGTTGAAAAAAACTTTTGAGGTTCTAGAAAAAATCCCAAAGCATATCAAAGTTTTCATGTTTTCTGGAAACCATGATCCAGGAAGAAGGGCCTTACCCCAACCTGCAATTCCTCAAAAATATAATTCAGATTTATGGAATAGAGAAAATTTTTTCATGTTAGGAAACCCTGCAATGGTTTCATTAAACGGAGTAAAGGTTTTGGCTTTTCATGGTCAAAGTATTGATGATGTTGTTAGAACAACCCCAGGATTGAGTTTTGACAAACCAGCTAAAGTGATGCGTAGTCTTTTACAAGCAAGACATCTTAGTCCAATTTATGGAGGTCAAACTCCCCTTGCTCCAGAAGTTGAAGATATGATGGTTATTGATGAAGTGCCAGATATCTTCCATGCAGGACATGTTCATGTTGTAGATTTGGATTTGTATCGAGGGGTTCTATTAGTTAATTCTGGGGCATGGCAACATCAAACCCCCTTCCAAGCAGGAGTAGGAATGATGCCAACTCCTGGGATTGCAGTTCTGGTAAATTTGAAAACCTTCAAAGTTTGGACTAAGGATTTCAGTTCCAAAGATTAGAATTTTTTTAGATTATATCTTGAAAGGTTAATTCGTCTTTGAAAGTCTCTTTTATTATTAATGGAGAAATTGCTAGTTTGAATTTTTTTGTCCTTCCATGAATTCCCTGATGGATTATCCTCCCAGAAATGATACCAGATAGTTCTACATCACTTAACATTTGAGTAACCCTCCTTGTGCTAAGCTCTTTTTGCCCCACTACTTTACAGAGATTTTTGTAGGTAGTGTAGATTTCTCCAGTTGATAATCCTGAAGTTTTCATTACTGCAATAACGAGAAGTTTTTCATGAAGAGGGTAGGATTGTAATGCAGTGACCTCTTTATTTTCTTCAATTTTTTGAGAGGCTCCTCGAATATGATTTTCGTTAACAGTTTCGGATTGCTCCCTTTCAGCCAATTCACCTGCAACTCGTATGAGGTCAATTGCCCTTCTTGCATCTCCATGTTCCCTTCCTGCCATTGCAGCACATAGATTTAGGGCCGGCTCCTCAACCGCATCTTTTATGAATGCCTTTTGAATTCTGTTTTCTAAGATTTTTCTAATTTGTTCAACTGAATAACTTGTAAATACGATTTCTTCCTCCCCTAAACTGCTAATCACTCTTGGATCAAGCCTTTCTTTGAAGGTCAGATCGTTTGATATTCCAACCAGAGTTAGTGAGCCCTCGGTTAGTCTTCCGTTTGCTCGGGTTAGTTGGTAGAGAATGTCTTTTCCGGTTTTTGATACTAAATAGGCCAAGTAATCAATTTCATCAATTACAAATACAATGTTGAGTTTGCCTTGGTTTATTGTCTTTAGAAGACGTTTGAAAACTTCACTTATTGCTAGTCCTGTTGCAGGGAGGTCTTGTTCATCCAAGCCAAGCTGCCTGCCAAAACTGACTAGAAGCCCATAAAGTGTTGTTTCATCTTTAGAGTTGGTATAAACGAGTTTTATTGGGAATTGAGTTTTTTCTACTCTATTTTGTATTTTTGATAATACTTTTCTAACCACCAAAGTCTTTCCAGTTCCTGGTTTTCCGTATACCAGCAGGTTTGATGGCCTAGATTTTTTGAGAATTGGAATAAGTGATTGAGTGACCTTTTCCTGCTCAGAGTCTCTATGAAGTATTACCTCTGGTATGTAGGTAAAGTGTAAAATTTCTCTATTTAGAATTAGAGATTTTCCTGATTCTGCTGCATCCAAGAGCCTTTCTACTGGGTCTAGAGTGATTATGCTCATTTTCGAGATCAGTGTGGATCGTTGGTTAACACTTCAATTGATCCTGTGATAATTTTTTACAACCTAGTTTGCCATGATTGACTCATCTAATTTCCCCGATCAAATTATTTTATTACTCACACACCTTTGTTTCTTCTCAATAAAAAAAAGAGTAATTGAATAAAATAATAATAATTATTTCTTAAAAAAATATTTAAAAAAACAAAGAGTGGAAATCTAGGTGTGTGGGTTTACAACAAGTTAACAACCAGTTAATTTTATGTTAAGGATTTTAATAAAAATACCAAATTAACCCCCATATTTCCTATCCAGGCGTGAACTAACTTGTTAACAACGTTAATATCAAAATTCTAACCCCCTTATTTCCACTCCAGGCACGAATCCATCCTAATAATATAAGGTGGATTTTGATTAATTGTTAAAATCAAAAATAGGCCTAGGCGTGGGCTAGGCACTTAATCTTAACATACCATTTAGTTAACATAACTCATAGGATCTGTTGAATTGTGAATAGAATATCCTCAAGGATCACTCATGCCTAGAAAGAGGATACGAATAGATTTGGAGGATAATGAAGGAGCCAAATTTAATTTTAGTTTAGAAGGTAATGTGACAAGAGAAAAGGTCCTCAAAATATTTGAATTATTGGACTTAATGAATATTGAAGAGCCACAAAAGGCTGCACAATTAGACTCTGTAGGGGGTAAAATCTGGAATATTATAGACAAGTACTTTCCAGTAGGAAAATTTACCTCTTCAGTATTATTAGAGAAATTTGAAGATGAGTATAACGAACCAATTAAACTAAGTGTAATCTCTACCTATCTATCCCGATTTACTTCTAGGGGTAGGGTTGATCGTGCAAGAACTGGGCGGGAATGGACATATCAAACCATTAAACTAATTCAAAAACAGCCCAATCACTAAGATATTGTTATTTTCTTTACCATAATA
This sequence comes from Candidatus Nitrosopumilus sp., assembly GCA_011055585.1. Next base: position 8,342 of record DRGT01000108.1, read on the forward strand.
TGGTCTCCTTCCAGGACCATTTTGACATAATCCCCCTTCTGCATTTCTAGGTATTTTCTAAACTGTTTAGGTATGGAGATTGTTCCTCCAGACGTAATCTTGACTAATTCTTCATTTGAGACCATAATTTTAAATATATAATTATAATATATATATTTTCATTATATCTAGGATTATTAAATTAATATAAAACGATGAAAAACTACCTAGGCCGTAACTTCTGGTAGGTTTTTCTTAGCTCCAAGTCTTGCCAGACCCTTGTCGGTAATAGAATATGAATAAGGTTTGGTCTTGGTGTTTCTTTCCACAACACCTTCTTTGTATAATTTATTCATCAACCTTGCAGTATGCTCTCTAGATCTTTGTGATGCGATTTGAATATCACGTGATGTCATTGGTCTTTCTGTGATTAATCCCAGCACATAATCAACTGTGTTGTGATAATCGATTTGAGGTGTTCTACGAGCCTGAGATCTAGGTCTGCTGCGTGTCTGAACCGGAATTTCATCCTGGGGAGAAGAGGTAGGGACCTCTGGTCTATATTCTTGCAAACCTATTATTTTTGGGCTTTCTTTACTAATATCTAAAGAATCTAACCGTATTTTCATATCAATTAACTGTTTTTCATAGAATTCAAGCCTCTCTGAGCCAAAAAATTCAGGACTTGCTTTTCGATTTATGAGTTGTTTGATTTTGTAGATAATATACAAGGCAAACAAACCACCCAAAAAAGCAACAACAATTCCTAATATCACTTCAGGATCTGGAATTTCAATTAACATCACAAATCACTTTCAAAAATGTGATATATCGTGATAGAACAACATATTTTCACATTTTACATTAACTAAAACATCATGCTGTAATCACACCAAAAACATAATTTTTTTTAAAATCGTGAGTGAAATCACAAACCGGCGGTTTGACGAATTGCCTTGTTTATCACATCCATGATTTGGTGTTCCCTTTCTGGGAAAACATCACTGTTCTGTATCACCGACACTTGTTCTGAAAGACGAGACATCACATCAATATCATCAGGCGAAAGAATTTCTAAACCACGAAGAAGAACCATGGAATAATAGAAAGCGATAATTTTATTCCTAGATTGGCTAACTTGTCTGAAATAGGCTCCTTTTGAAATATTAAATTCAATCTCTAACAAATTTTTTCGATTTAAAATAATTTCAATTTGTCGCTCCGTAAACAGTGATTTTTTTATAATTTCTCTAATAATATTGCTAAAATTATAATCCTTAGCTTCCGCCATAGCTATACAAATCTGTATACCAAAGTCTCAATTAAACTTTAAAGAGTCAATTATTGTCAATCGTGGATATGGCAGGCAAGGTAGAAACCAATCTCTTAAGCCAGCTGAAGAAAAAGAAGAACGCATTACTCTTCGTTCTTATTGATTCTGAAATCTCCAAGATGAATTCCTCTGTAAAACTTGCAAAAGAAGTAGAGAAGACTGGCGCATCAGCAATCTTGGTAGGTGGCTCTTCGGCAACAGACCAAATAGAAATGGCAGATTTGATTAAGCAGTTAAAAAAAGCAGTCAAGATTCCAAAAATTCTCTTTCCAGGAAACATTACAGGAGTAGTTCCTCAGGCTGACGCTATTCTATTTAGTTCCCTATTAAATTCAGAAAATCCTTACTTTATTTCACAAGCGCAAGCTCTTGGTGCACCTACCGTTCTCAAATTTGGTTTAGAGGCTCTACCTACAGCATACTTGGTCATTGGAGAAGGAACATCAGCTTGGTTTGTAGGATCAGCAAGAGGAATCCCGTTTGACAAACCGAAGATTGCAGCTGCATATTCATTGGCGGCTCAGTTTTTGGGAATGAGATTTGTATATCTTGAGGCAGGCTCTGGAGCATCTTCTAGTGTTAGACCTGAAATGGTACGCGCAGTTCGTAAAGTTTTCAAAGGATTCTTAATTGTTGGAGGAGGAATTCGGGAACCCAAAACTGCTAAAGATATTGTAAAAGCAGGAGCTGATGCTTTAGTGATTGGAACTTTATTAGAAAATAAAGGAAGCCTCAAAAAACTTACCGAAATAGCAAAAGCCATACGAACCGTAAAGAAATAGGAACAACATGTCAGAAAACGACGCTATAAACCGTATTCAAGGCGTCTTAATGCCTGATTATTACTTTGATTATTACACCAAAATTTCTAAGGAAGTTTTTGAAATTTTTGAAGCTGCAGCAAAGGCAAAATCTACTCTAGTTGATTCATCTGGAAACATTGAACCAAAAATTGCATTTGATCTTGCTGATCGTGTTGCAAAAATGCATGATATTGACATTGCAGATAATTTAAGAGAATTACTAAAAACAAATGGGAAAGAAATATCCGCACTTATTCTCTCAAAAGAAATTGCCCTAGGAAAATTTTTGCCTTCTAATGCAACTCTTGAAGAACGACTTGATTTAGCTGTTCGGGTAGGATTAGCAATAGTTACTGAGGGCGTAACTATCGCACCTTTGCAAGGAATTAGTGAAATAAAAATCAAGAAAAACAAAGATGGTACAGAATATCTCTCTGTATCAATCGCTGGTCCAATGAGATCAGCGGGTGGAACTGAATCTGCGGTAACAATTTTAATTGCAGATCATGTCCGAAAAGCGGTAGGTCTTTCCCGATATCAAGCAAATTCATTTGATGATGAAACTGGAAGATTTGTCGAAGAGCTAAGAGTGTACGAAAGAGAAGCTAAAGGAAGCTTTCAATTTCATGTACTTGATGATGACGTAACTACGGTAATTTCCAATTTGCCAGTAGAGCTTAACGGCGTTGAAACTGATCCTTTTCAAGTCGTAAACCACAGAAACATGACTCGGATTAGTACAGACAGAGTCAGAGGTGGGGCTTTACGAGTTTTGAATGATGGTCTTATTGGAAGAGCAAAGAAACTCCAAAAACGAGTTGAGCTTTACAATCTTGACGGATGGGAATGGTTAGATGATCTTAGAGGAGCAATTCAAAAAGGCAACAAAGAAGACGCAGCAACAAAAAGAATGACCGAAGTCATCACAGGAAGATCAGTTTTATCAATGCCAAACAAAGTTGGAGGTTTTAGATTACGTTACGGAAGGGCTTGTAATACTGGGTTTGCATGTGTTGGTATTCATCCCGCTGTTGCAGAAATTTTAGATCATACAGTAACTGTTGGAACTCAAGTTAAACTTGACATACCTGGTAAGGGTGCCACTGTTTCATTTGTTGACTCTATTGAAACCCCAATTGTTAGATTAGAAAATGGAAACGTAGTAAAAATTCAAAACACAAAACATGGAATTGAGTTAAAAAACAAAATTAAAAAAATTCTCCATCTAGGCGACATTCTAATTTCATTTGGTGATTTTGTAGAAAACAATGCTCAACTTGTACCAACGGGTTACGTAGAAGAAATATGGAAAGAAGAACTACGAGAAAAACTTTCAAAATATGAACCTCATGATTCAAAAAACCAATTTGAAAAATTTCTTAACAACAATCCTTCATTTGACGAAGCTTTACAAATTTCTCTTGCTTTTGAAATACCTCTTCATCCAAAATATCTTTATTATTGGGATCTCATTTCTGTTTCTGAATTAAAAGAAATCTTACAACCTCTTTCAATTAATGACGACTCTATAATTTTTCAAAAAAACTCAAAACCAATTTTAGAAAAAATTGGAGTACCACACCAAGTTTCAAATGACTCTATAGTTTTACTAGGTGATGAGGCAAAAATTTTCTTTAACTTACTTTTTAGAAAACCAATAAAAATTAATGAATCACTTTCAGTCACAAAAATAATTTCTAACACTTCTGGAATTAAAATTAGAAACAAATTCTCAACTTCAGTTGGAGTAAGAATTGGAAGGCCTGAAAAAGCTGCACCTAGATTAATGAAACCTCCTGTTCACACATTATTTCCAATAGGAAATAAAGGTGGTCCAACCCGTGATTTACTCAAAGCTTCAAAAACTGAAAACTTTTACACAAACATTAACAACAGACTATGTAAGAAATGTAACAAAATTTCTATCGGAATTATCTGTTCCAACTGTGGAAATAAAACAACAATCGAATACATCTGTCGTGTTTGTAGAGCAAAATTAGACACTTCCTTTTGTAAAAAATGTAAAAAAGACGCTGTTGCTAATTCTTTCCAATTATTTCCATTAAAAGAGAAATTATTTCTTGCACAAGAAAAAATTGGCATTCGTGCTCATGAACCATTCAAGGGAGTTAAAGAACTCATTAATCAAGACAGAATTGCCGAACCACTTGAAAAAGGATTAATCAGACAAAGTCAACACCTAACGGTTTTCAAAGATGGAACAGTAAGGTTTGATGCAACAAACTCTTCACTTACTCACTTCAAGCCATCTTGGATTGGAACATCAATTGAAAAACTAAGGGAACTTGGATACATTCAAGACCTTAACGGAAAACCACTTACTAACTCGGATCAAATGATTGAACTTCGAATGCAAGATGTCATTATTCCTTATGAAAGTGGGAGATATCTTGTTGATGTTTGCAAGTATGTAGATATTCTTTTGGGAAAGTTTTATGGGAAAAAACCATTCTACAAAGTAAAAAACATCGATGAACTTGTTGGTCATTTGATAATTGGTCTTGCCCCACATACTTCGGTTGGGATAGTTGGAAGAATAATTGGTTTTACAGAAACACACGTATGTTTTGGTACTCCAATCTGGCATTCTGCAAAAAGAAGAGATGCCGACGGTGATGCAGATTCAATAATGCTATTAATGGATAGTTTGTTAAATTTTTCAAGACAATTTCTTTCTGACAAAATTGGTGGGCTAATGGATGCTCCACTTTTGATACAACCCATTGTGCTTCCACATGAATCACAACCTCAAGCCCACAATTTTGAAGTAACAAAATTCTTTCCACTTGCATTTTTTGATTCAACCATTCAAAGTCAAAAAGCTACTGAAGTAACTTCGGTCCAGACAATAAAATCTCGACTTGAAACTAGGGAAGAATTTTATGGATATTATTATACACATCAAACATCAACTCTTACTACATCAAAATCTAGGAGTGCTTACTCTACACTTGGTTCAATATTAGACAAACTTGATCTACAAATTCGTAATGCTGAGCTTATCAATGCAGTTGATACAAATAAAGTTGTATCATATGTAGTAACAACTCATCTTGTTCCAGATATAATGGGAAACTTGAGAGCTTATGGGAGACAAAATTTTCGATGTACTGCGTGTGGAAAAACTTACAGAAGGCTACCCTTGTTACAACACTGTGCCTGTGGAAATAATTTGATTCAAACAATTACTAGAGCCTCTGTTGAGAAATATCTTAAACTCGCAAAACGTTTAGTAGAAAAATACGAAGTTGGTACATATCTTAAAGGTAGAATTCACAATTTAGCTGATGAAATAGATCTAGTATTTGGAAAAAGCAAAGGAGATCAGCTACTTTTAACAGATTATACTAGTTAGGTTTCAGCGAAGTTTTACGTAATCATATGCTCCAAGTTTTTTATCAAAACAATAATGTACTTTTTGAAAATTCTTTCTAAACGACTTTACTTTTGAAGTCAATTTTTTGGGATCCTTTTTATCAATAATCACATTTTTGATAAATGAAGCAATTTCTTTCATCTCAGATTTTTTCATTCCAAGTCTTGTAATTTCTGATACACCTAATCTAATTCCACCAGGATGGTAATAATTACGACCAGCCTTAATGTCACCAGGAATTAGTTGTCTATTTACAATTATGTTTGCTTTCTCTAAATCTACTTCCACTTTTCCTCCATCAGAATAGTCCAGAACGTTTACTGCTATTTGATGAGATTCTGTAAATCCTCTTTTTTCTCCAAGAATCTTAAATCCACAATCGTTTAGAGCTTCGGCTAACACTTTGGCATTTTTTATAACATCTTTTGCGTATTCTTTTCCAAATTCTAATGTTTCAGCAAATGTAACGGCTTTTGCAGCCATATGATGAATGTGGTGACTGCTTGTAAGTCCTGGAAAAACAGCTTTTTTGATTTCATCCCCAAATCTCTCATAAGCTAAAACCAACCCACCTTGAGGACCAAACAAAGTCTTGTGTGTACTCATTGTCATAGAATCTGCACCCTCTCTTAATGGATCTTGGAATTGATTTCCTGCAATAAGACCTGCTACATGGGCAGCATCATAATTGACATGTATTCCATGTCCTTTCAAAAAGTCAGCTAATTCCTTAACGGGATGGGGAAAAAGAAAGAGTGAACCCCCAAACATTGCGATTTTAGGTAACCTTCCTTCTTTTTTGAGATCTTCAACTTTTTTCTTAGTCTTGTCTACATCTATTGTCATATTTTCTGCATCAAAGGGATAGAACTCTATTTCGAGTCCATGTACTAAACCAGCTGTTCCAGAATGTTTTTTTTTACCATGAGAAATATGTCCTCCAGCTGGAATTGATGGTGCAAGCATTATCTCACCTGGATTTGAAAATGCAGAATATATTGCAAGATTTGCAATCACTCCAGAAATAGGTCTTACATCAGCAAACTCAGCTTTGAATAATTTTTTTGCAAGAGCCATACATTCAAACTCTACTTTATCAATATACACACAACCTGCATACACTCGCTCACCTGGCCAACCTTCAGCGTAACGATTTCCAAAATCTGAAATGATCGCTTCTCTTACTGCAGGACTTGGAATATTTTCACTAGCAATTAAAGGAATTAAATTTTCAAACCACTGGTTGTGGTCTTTTAGCAGAGAAAAAACTCTTTTGTAAGATTTTTTGTTGGGTGAGTCTGACATGACCCTGCCATTCAATTTTCCCAATTTAAAAACAGCGATTGTATGTAGCCAGACAAAATTTTCGAAAAATTTTTTCGAACTTAAATAACGTATAAAAGGGGAAAACAGACGCCTTAGAACCATGAGTATTCAAGGTCCTAGAGGAAGCATGCCAATTGTAATATTAAAAGAAGGTTCAAGTGAAACAAAGGGCCGTGAGGCACAAAAAAACAATATTGCTGCTGCAAAAATAATTGCAGAAATTGTTCGTACCAGTTTAGGACCACGAGGAATGGACAAGATGCTAGTTGATTCATTAGGTGATGTTACAATTACTAATGATGGTGCAACCATTCTCAAAGAAATTGATGTCCAACATCCAGCAGCAAAGATGCTTGTAGAAATATCCAAAACAACAGACAATGAAGTAGGAGATGGTACTACATCTGTAGTTGTTTTGGCAGGGAGTCTCCTAGAACATGCCGAAACTCTAATCAATCAAGCCGTTCATCCTACAATAATTGTTGATGGTTACAGAAAAGCAGCAAAAAAAGCTAAACAATACCTAGAAGAAATTGCTGAAACTGTAACTGGCAGTGATAGAGCCATGTTACTTAAAGTGGCAAAAACTGCTATGCAGACAAAACTTGTTAGAAAAGAATCTGGATTTCTTGCTGATTTAGTTGTAAAATCAGTTTCTGCAGTTGTCGAAAAGGAAGGAGCTGATTTTAAAGTAGATGAGGATGACATTAAGGTTGAAAAAAAGGCGGGTGGTTCAATACGAGACTGCTCTATCATACAAGGAATAATTCTTGATAAAGAAGTGGTTCATGGAGGCATGCCAAAAAAAATTGATGAAGCAAAAATTGCTCTAATAAATACTGCACTAGAAATTAGCAAAACCGAAACCGATGCTAAAATTAACATCACAAATCCACAACAAATTAAATCCTTTCTAGATGAGGAAAATCGAATGCTAAAGAATATGGTAGACAAAGTTATTGGTTCAGGAGCTACTGTTGTTTTCTGTCAAAAAGGAATTGATGATATGTCACAACACTATCTTGCTAAAGCCGGAGTCTTGGCTGTTAGAAGAATTAAAGAAAGTGATCTAACTAAACTTGCAAAAGCGACTGGAGCAAGAATTGTAACAAATCTTGACGATCTTTTTGAAAAAGATTTAGGAACTGCTAATTTGGTAGAAGAACGAAAAATAGAAGAAGATAGATGGGTTTTCGTTGAAGGATGTAAACACCCAAAATCAGTTTCTCTATTACTAAGAGGTGGTTCTCAAAGAGTTGTAGATGAAGTAGAGAGATCTATTCATGATGCAATTATGGTTGTTAGAGACGTTATGGAGTTTCCCTCAATAGTTGCAGGAGGAGGTGCACCAGAAACTTATGTAGCGACCAAACTTAGGAGCTGGTCAAAATCACTAGAGGGTCGCGAACAACTAGCAGCGGAAAAATTTGCTGAAGCTATGGAATCTATTCCTTTAGCCTTAGCTGAAAATGCTGGTATGGATCCAATTGATACTCTTGCTACTCTTCGTTCAAAACAACTCAAGGAGGAGAAATGGACGGGAATTGATGTTTTGAAAGGACGTGTAAGTAATATGAAAACAAGTGACATTATTGATCCACTATCAGTAAAATATCAGGTAATTTCAGCTGCTTCAGAAGCTGCCTGCATGATATTGCGAATTGATGATGTAATCTCTGTGTCAAAAGCCGCTGCTCCACCTGGTGGTGGTGAAGGAGGAATGCCACCTGGTATGGGTGGTGGAATGCCACCTGGTATGGGTGGAATGCCTGACATGGGCGGAATGATGTAATCATCAATCACCTTTTTGTCATTTAGCAATTCTTCATAAGTTTATTTGATTACCTGATTTACGAGTTTTATGAGTAAGTTGATCACTAGAGTAATTGCTGGTGCTAAATACGTCTATTTGATTTTCTTTTTTGCACTTATTGCAGGAGTTTTTCATCCATTAATTACTGGAGGAAGTTTTAATTCTGTTATTATCGGTTCATTGGTTTTGTTTGTTGGGTTAGCGGGGGCTGTTCTTGTTTACAAGGCTGCTTCATCCGAAAAAAGAAGAGGAATTTTTTTGGGTGGTGGATTTGGATTAATTGCAATCTCGCTTTTCTATATTATATCCATGACGGGCAGAATATAGAAAAACCCTAGACATCAAAGTACAGATAAAATTCATGAGGATGAGGTCTTATGGAAATCTCACGCTGATCTCTTCTTTCTAATTCTATTACTTTGTCAAGCACATTATTTGGGAAAATGGGAGAAAGAAACTTTCTATCTGATTCTAATTCATCTAAAGCTTCTCCTAAATTAGCTGGCAAAGTTTCAATTTCTCGTTTCTTTCTTTCAGTTCTTGTCATTTTGAAAATGTCTTCATGAATTTGTTCACCAGGATCTGACTTCTTTTTAATTCCATCCAAACCAGCTGCTAAAACTGAGGAAAAAACCAAATACGGATTTGAAGAAGGATCTGGTGCTCTAAACTCTAATCTTTTGAGATAAGAATATTTTTCTCCCTTAAAGTGTTGAGGAACCCTTATAATTGCAGACCTATTACTTCCACTCCAGGCAATGTATACTGGTGCTTCATAACCTGGAACTAACCTGTGATAGGAGTTTGTTGTTGGATTTGTAATTGCCGTTAATGCTTTTGCATGGTTAATAATTCCGCCACAAAAATATCTCCCAGTTTGACTTAATTCGTCCTTTTCATTTATGTCGAAAAATAGATTCTCGCTTTTCTTCCAAAGACTTACATTTGTATGCATTCCTGAACCTGAATCCATTGAGATTGGTTTAGGCATCATTGTTGCAACTTTACCATACTTTTTAGCTACGTTTCTTATAACGAATTTGTAAGTCTGTGTAGCGTCAGCAGAATTTGTTAGAGAATCGTATCTAATGTCTATCTCACACTGTCCAGCAGTTGCTACTTCATGATGGTGATTATCACACAAAATTCCAAACTGTTCATTCAAAATATCTACACATTCATTTCGAAATGGTGTAAGGGTATCAGAAGGAGTACTTGGGTAATATCCTTCCTGCAGTCCCATTGGATAACCAGTTCCCTCCTGACTCCATGGAGCCTCTGCAGATTCAATTGAATATGACTGGCCTTTGTATGGAGTTAAAACATCCCAGTGAACTTTATCAAAAACAAAAAATTCTACTTCTGGTCCCCAATTACTATAATCATAACCTTGTGATTTTGTGTATACTTCTGCTTTTTGAGCAATGCTTCTTGGGTCTCTATCTAATCTCCCACGCCCAAAACCCCAATAAACATCACATAACAACCTTGCAGTTTTGTGTTCAGTCATCCATGGAATCAAAGCAAAAGAATTTGGATCTGGTTTTAGAATAAGATCCGAATCATCAATATTTGTAAAACCCACAATAGATGAACCATCAAGCTTTGGGAGCCCATCTTCCATCTGGTCCGGAGTAAAAGTATTAGCTGATATTGTAGTGTGATGAAATCTTCCAGTAAGACTAGTAAAATGTAGATCGATAAACTTGATGTTATCGTGTTTAATTTTTGCAAAAACTTCGTCAGAAGAATAACTTATTTGGGTTGCCTTTCCACCAATGACTTTATATGGCAATTTCTTACCTTCAAGCTACACAAAGAAGTCCATCATTTAAGGATTATTGGATGTGTTTGAATGTCTGAACCAAAAGGAATTGATGTTAATTTATTGTATACCGTAGTATTACGTGAAATTGAAAACGACACCGTTCAAGAAGTAAAGACAGATCTCTACTCTTCCATTTCTGAATATTTGGGTCAGCTAAAAAGTGAGGGATACGATGGACTGGAAGCCAAAGTGAAAGCAGCATTGGTAAACATGGTAACTGAGATGACTTCGTTTCTTTTGAAAATTCGTATTGAAAAATCAATTAAATCAAATACAACCGATTACACAAATTTGCTTGATGAAGAAAAATTCATCATTGATTCTCAAGATGAGATGCAGGAAAGAAAAGAGATGGTTCTTTCAGCAGCCTTGAATGGAAAATCAAAATTATTAGAATCTATAGCAAAAAATCATAAAACAAAATCAACCGTTGTAAGATTTCTAAAAGATATAGACCAAATGGTAGGAGCTGACATGGAAAAATATGGTCCTTTCCAGGCAGAAGATGTTGCAACCCTTCCATATGATAATGCTCAGGCTCTAATTGCCAAAAAAATAGCAATGAAAATTAGATGGAAAGACTAGAAATTATCCTCATTTAACAAAATATTTGGTAGTATTAATTGTCTCACCTTGGTATTGATGTAATAGATTTTCTTCTGATAACCATCTATCCAGTAGTGGCTCTTTTTATTATTGAAATGATTAGTAGAGCAGCTAAAACTCAATCATGGCTTAAACTTACAGTACAAGGAATTGTTTCATTTGGATTTGCAATTGGTTATGTAACTTTGATTACAGCTCATTGGTTAACTGCACTTGTTTTGATTGCATTAGGTGTTGCATTACTTTATCAAGCTAGACGAGCAAAAATAAATCCGAGTAAATCAATTTATTAAAAATCTAATCCTAGGATTTTCCGAACATTCTCTTAAAAAAACTTGGTTTGTTCCTTCCCCCATCACGTATCACTTTTTTTTGTCCAAACTTTTTTGCTCTAATCACGGTAAGTTTCACACACCTATGCTCTTCAGGAAGCCTATGCTCCGCACAGAATGGATCTTTACAATAATTGCATTCAAAAGGCATATCCTGGAAATCACCACAATAGGCACAATCTGCACCCTTTATGTCTGCATCATTCATAATTTTATTAACAATATTCTGCTAATAAATCATTTCTAAAAAATATTCAACAAAATAAAAAATGTTATATTTTCAAGAAAACATTTTTACAATGTTCGGGATGACATTGGTTGAGTAGTTTTTTATGATCAAAGATAAAGTGGCTATCATAACTGGCGCAAGTAGTGGAATTGGGTATACAACTGCTCTAACTCTTTCAAAGGCAGGAGCAAAAGTAGTCATTGGTGCCAGACGTACAGATAAACTAGAAAAACTCGAAGATGAAATTAAAAAAAATGGAGGCAAGGTTTTATCTCAAAAATTAGATGTTACAAAAAAGGGAGATTGTGATTCGTTAGTTGATGCTACTATTAAAAAATGGGGTACAGTTGATATTTTGGTTAATAATGCTGGTTTGATGCCACTCAGTTTTATAAAAAATCTCAAAGTCGATGAATGGGATCAGATGATTGATGTGAACATTAAAGGTGTTCTATATTGTATAGCGGCAGTAATACCTCATATGCTAGAAAAAAAATCTGGACATATAGTCAATATATCATCTGTAGCAGGAAGAATAGTTTTTCCCTCAGGCACTGTTTATTGTGCCACAAAACATGCTGTAACTGCATTGAGTGAGGGGCTACGACAAGAATTTAGCACCAGAAAAAATATCAGAGTGACATGCATAGAACCTGGAGTAGTTGCAACGGAGCTAATAAACACAATCACTGACGAATCGTTACAAAGTTTTGTTGAAAGCGCCAAAAAAATGGATTCACTTAATGCAGAAGATATAGCAAACGCAATTTTATTTGCTGTCGAAGCTCCAAACCACGTTAATGTCAATGAAGTATTGATAAGACCAACTACTCAAGAAAGATAAAAAATTATTTTTTCTTTTTTTCTTTTGTCATGTGATCTAAAATAGCTCTTATATCGACATTAAGATCATTAGCATTTTTTGCCATATCTAACTTCTCTGGAATTTTTTGTTTAAAATCCTGGTTTTCTAATTCAATTCGTTTTTTTTCTTTACAATCTAAATGATCTTCGTCAGTTCCTGAAATCTTATGACATATTGAACAAATTTTCAATGTAAGTTAATTATTGTATCCTACGATTTAATAATTTCACTATTTGCTTCAAACATGAGGGGCCGTCGTCTAGATTGGCTATGATGCCAGCCTGGGGTGCTGGAGGTCGCAGGTTCAAATCCTGCCGGTCCCACTACAATTATCCAATTGTATCAAATTTTTTTAGACTCTTCCAAAGATACCAAGTTGCAACAGTTCTATAAGGACGCCACTTTTGTGCAAGTTTTTCAATTTCTTCTCCTTTTGGAAGTTCATCTAAGGAAAACATAAACTGAATTCCTTTTTTTAATCCTAAATCATCTACTGGTAAAATATCTAATCTTCCTAATGAAAAAATTAAGAACATTTCAGCAGTCCATCTACCAATTCCCTTAACTTCAGTAAGTTTAGTGATAACTTCTTCATCAGTTAAAATGGAAATCGTTCTCAAATTAAGCTCATTTTTCTCGATTTTTTTTGAAAGCTCCTTTATGTACATTATCTTCATTCGTGATAACCCAGTTTTACGAAGACTCTGGGTTGTAGTATTGATTACATCAATTGGTTTTGGGAATCTTGGATTGTACAACTTTCGAAACTTTGTCATTATTGAATTTGCAGCAGCTCCTGACAACTGTTGGGTAACTATTGATTCAATTAGTGACTGAAATCGGTTTTTTGTGATCTTTATCTTAAATGGTCCTACCTGTTTGATAATTTTCGCTAGTTTGGGATCCTTTTTTAAAAAAATTATTGCTTTTTGATTTGCCATTTTTTCTTATAATTTTAAAGTTTTAAGAACCAAATCAAAATTTTTCTGGGTTGGTTCGTGTTTGTAAATCCGGAGAGCCTTAATTATTTTTGATTTAGGAGGCAGTTTGTAAATCTTATTTACAGTTTTTGCAATTCCTGAACCAATAAAAATTCCCTGAGTAGCAGATGTCACATTTGAGACTCTTCTTTGTGTACTAGCGCTTTCAAGATCAATAATAGATATTCTTTTCTTTCCAATTATAACATGTTTTACTATACTACTTAATTCACCATGGTCAAGTCCAGCTTTATCTAGATTATAACAATCTTCAAGTACTTTTCTAATTGTTGATTTTAACTTTGTCGAACTTCCTTTTCCATTAAGTTGTTTGACCCATTTTCCGATTTTTTCTCCATCTAAATATTCCATGACAATGATATTGTTGCTGCTATCAAACACTATTGGTCCGACCGTAGCATCATTTGCGATTTTTAGAAGTCGAGCTTCATTTTTCATTTCTTTTCTAGGTGAATCTACACGACGAATTTTTATAGCAACTTTTTTGTTCTTGGTTTTTGCTAATACAACAATTCCAACGTATCCTTTTCCTAAAACATTGATTTGACCTAACCTTAATTCTCCTTGGAAAGATACACTTTTGATTCCAAGTTTTTTTAATTCTTTAATTCTTGATTTTTGTTGTGTTTTAGTTGATTTTGGGTATCCAAGTATTATTGAATATGGTTCTTGTGCTAGCTTTTCAATTGGAATAAAAGATTGTTCCATCTATGGAACAAAGCTCTGCTAGTGCCTCTTTAATGGATTTGCCATTTGCTTTTTGTCCTGACATAATTTTGAATCCTTTTTTCATATCTGCTTTCAATCCTTTAGGGATACCAGATTTGTTTAAGTGATTTTTTAAAAGATCATGCAAAAACTTTATCGCGTCATTGTTATGGCGTTTTTGCAATGAAAGGATTTTCCTACTTGAATCAACCCACATTATTTTACTCTTTTTTACATTTGTTTTGATAAAGACATCTGAATCTTTTCCAAAGAAAAAGTCTGGACCTTCTCGAATTTCATTTTCATCAATTTTCTGTGATTTCATTAAAAAAAGCAACCACACTTCGTTCTTTTCGTCTGTAGAAGCATCTTTTCTTAAAACTTCGAAACCTTCAACTTCCATTTGTGTAGCTAGTGAGCTTGCTGCTCGTTTTATTTGTCCCCATATTATATCTGGGCTTCTTGATTTGAAATTGAATTTTACTACAATAGTATTCTCTAGGTTTTTCTTTTGAATTTTTGATTTAGCTTTTGGTTTAAAGAAAGATAGAGAGGGTTTATTCAAAAATGCTCTACAACATAAAACAAATTTGCCAACATTTTCAACTGAAATAGCAGCACCAAGGTTTCTGTTACTGTCTATTGGATCTATAATTACGAGAGATGTATCAAATTTCTTTGTTGGTTTTCCTATAGTTTGATTTTGTTTTAATTGTGCAATTGACTGTATGACATCTTGACAACTTCCATAATGTAATACTAAAACTTCTGTAACATAGCCACTAATTCCCTGTTTTGCAATTTCAGAGCCATAGATGTTGTTGTTTATTAGAAAGTTTTTGAGTAATCTTACGTCGTCTTTCTTTTTTCCTGTAAGGGATTCTAACATGAATTTTGTGTGAAAAGGTGATCTATCTGCAGCACTTTGCCACTTTCCGTTTTCTACATCATAACAAGGAACAACATTAATTTTAGTTCCCTTTAGTTTAGCTTCAACATAGGGATGTTCTGAATATCTTACATATGGCTGAAATTTTTTTAAAGACTCAAATCCAATTTTTTTTGAAATTTCAACAAACTTTTTTTCTGGTGTATTTTTTTTAAATTTGATAAATACATCAATGTCAGCTTTAGTTGGAAGCCAAGTACCTTTCGCATATGAACCACCAAAGTCAACAGAAATTATTTGTGGAAACTTGGATGCTTGTTCTCTTACTAAATTATACGCAACTTTTGCAATTTGATTTTTTTCTTTTTGTAATTTTTCGGATGGAATAGATAACTTTCTTGCTTTTTCTAAAATCAATTTCATAATTTTGCCTTTACCACCTGTAAATCTGAATAAATAGGACCATTAGGAGTAAGCTCACTTTTTTTGAATTTAATTTCAGATATTTTTTGTATTCCTAATGAAGATGCTTTTGAATGAGTCAATTCATCTGAAATGTCACTAATGCGGTTTTTAATTCTAAAGATAGTGATATGTGGTTTGAATGGTTTATCATTATGAAAGCCTAGGGGAGACAATTTTTCTTCTACTTTTCTTGCTAAATCTTTAAGCTTAGCACCACCATTTTCATCAATTCCAATCCATACTACTCGTGGAAATTTTGGTTTTGGAAAGGCTCCAATTCCTTCAAAAACGACTTCAAAAGGAGAAAACTCAATTGAACTTAAGGTGTTTTGAACTTTTTCTGACATTTCATCAGAAATTTCACCTAAAAATAACAAAGTGAAATGAATGTTTTTTAGAGAAACTGGTTTTGCTTTAATTTTAAGATCGGATTGAATTTTTTTAATTGAATTTAGAACTTGTTCATCATTAATTTCAGCAGCAATAAAAGTTCGCATCACAAGTTTTTTGGTTGTATCTTTATAATGATTTCCGGTAACTTCATAGATTAGATAAAAGGAGTTTCATAGATCTTGTCAAAGCTTATCGTTTGTCTTACAGGAATGCCAGGTGCTGGCAAGTCCACAATTGCTAATGGATTGAAGAACAAAGGATTTGATGTAATCAATATGGGAGATGCTGTACGTGCAGAAGCTAGACGAAGAAACTTAGAACCTACCGGACAAAATTTGGGAAAGCTAATGTTAGAGCTTCGTGAAAAAAATGGTCCTGGATCAGTTGCCAAGCTTATTCAAGATCAGATTAAGAATTCAAATCAAGATATTATAGTAATAGATGGTGTTAGATCCAACGCAGAGATTAATGTATTAAGAAACATCGGTACAGTAAAACTTCTTTCAATTCATGCATCAACTAACAAACGGTATAATTTTTTGACAAAACGTGCAAGATCAGATGATCCACAAAGTCAAGACACTTTTGATGAACGAGATAAAAGAGAACTTGGAGTTGGAATAAGCACTTCGATTGCTCTTGCAGATGAAAGCATTTCAAATAATAATTTGACTATTGATGAGCTTATTGATTCTGCTTACAAAATAATTTCCAGTTGGACAAAGTAAATGGAAATTCCAGATGTAGCTTGTAGAATTGACGCATATTGTTCAATAAATCCCTCTGAAGATCCTCAAAAAGTTGAACAAGCAATTTCCAATGTTCTTTTAGAAATGGATTTTAAATTTAACAAAGATTCTCTTATGGCTACTTCAAAAAATTTAGAATGTCTAAGCAGAATTTATGAAACCATCCATGCTAAAAAAATTAAGAACGCTTACAGACTACAGTTAAAACAGAACTTATTGGGTGACTCTACATGGTTTTATCTAAATAAGCAAGCAGCATTTGCCAATTCCATCGCACTTTGTGGGGAAGCTGAAGAATCGCCATTGGGACCAATTAAAGTAATAATTAACGCAAAAAACATTGAAAGAGTTATTGAATGGCTGGTTACTGATTTCTGATAGAGAAATTATTGAATCGAACCTAAGTTTTGAAAATCCAAACCAAATACATCAATTTTTTTTACTTGTGAAATAAAAAACAATTTTTCAAATCATAAAAAATGGCAAAAGAAGCGGCTATTTTAGGGGTTAGTATACTTACCCTATTTGTAGCTGGATTTGCTGCATATTCAATTTATGATTTAAATGGTGTTTCTTCAGCTGAAGCAGCTGTTAAGGACTATACTGGGGAATTTGAGTCAATTCAAACTGCCTTAAGTGAAGTAAATCAGAAACTTGAAGACTTGGAATCTGATACAATAAAAGAATTACAAAAAATTAAAGTTGAATTAGAAGAAGTAAAGGCAATAGGATTTGGTAATGAAGTTATTGATACATCATCCCCCTTTTCAATCTCATTAGATAAAACAACATATCCTAAAAGTGGCGTTATTACTGTATTTGCTCACAACATTCTTCCTCAAAAAGTAATGACGATTCAATTAATTAGTAAATTTGATGAACTAATTACAACAGTAATTGCTCGTTCTGATTCAACAGGAAAACTAGACCATATTTTCCAGATTCCATCGTTTGTTCCTGCTGGAGATTATAAGATTAAAGCTACAACATCATATGGCAGTTCCAGTCTTATGTTTTTTAAAATATCAGATGATATTATTTCAAAGCCAACTAATCCATCTGTTCAAGGACTCTCAGTAATTTTGGATAACTCTGTTTACAATCCTGGTGATATGATCAAAGTAACAGGATTTGGTGAAAAAAGCACATCAATTACTGCACAAATAACCAGTCCTAATAACAAAGTATCTACTGCACATTCAAGCACTTCAAGTGATAGTACCTACACATTAATTTTCATTCTTGATAAAGACGCTAAAGTAGGAAATTGGAAATTAAAAATAACGAATGGTGATCACGAGGAAACACTTTCGTTTACTGTTAAAAACTAGCAATTCATACTTTGATAATTAAAATTCTTATAATTTTTGTAATCCTTGTTGGTGGAACAATTTTGATTTTTTCTGAAGAACTAAATCTAGTTTCTCAAAATTCATTGAATTCTGAAGAAATACCAAAGGGAATTCAATATCTACAAGATGATCTAAAAAACATTGAAAATAAACTCCGTGATATTCTTCCTAAAAATACAGAAAAATAACTTAGCTTTCTAAAATCGACACTAATTCTGGTAAAGCTTTTGCAGATGTTGTCTTTAGGGACAATTCCATGTCTCCTGACATGATAGTTTCATCAGGATTTATTTCAAGTAAAATAGCATTGTTTTGTTTTGCATAAATGGGTAATGTGTTTGCAGGAGATACTGCAAGTGAAGTTCCAGCAATAATCATAATATCACAAGAATTTGCATGAATTATTGCATCATTCCATACATCTTGAGGTAGGGCTTCCCCAAACCAAACAACATCTGGTCGTAAAATATTTCCACATTTACACAGCGGCGGCAGATTTTCAAATATAGTAGTTGTTTCATCATGGAAATTACATACTGTACACTTTATTCTGATTATGCTTCCATGCAATTCAAGCACATTAGTACTACCAGCTCTTTGATGAAGACCATCAATATTTTGTGTTAAGACTACCACTTCTTTGTACTTTTCAAGATCTGCTATTGCTTTATGACCAGGATTTGGTTGTGCAGAAAGAATATTTTTCCTTCTATCTTCATACCATTCCCATACTAACTTTGGATCCTCATAAAATGAATCAATAGTTGCTAGCTTCATTGGATCATATTTTCTCCATAAACCATCTTTGCCTCGAAAAGTTGGAATTCCACTTTCTTGTGATATACCTGCACCTGTAACAAACACAATTTTTTTTGCATTTTTTAGCTTGTCAGCGATTTGTTCAAACATGAAAAATAAATTATAATGCAATCTCCAAATGATCTTTTGCTCCAATGACGGAGCCATGAATTGTTTTTGCTTCATTAACTAGAACAGATTCATCTTTGTATCTTGCTGAAAAATGAGTCAAAATTAAAGTGGATACATTTGCATTTTTTGCAAGCTGAGCTGCCTCTTTCGCTGTTGAGTGATGTGTTTCTTTTGCTTTTTCATTTATCTCATCTAAAAAGGTTGAATCAAATACTAGATAGTCACAATTTTTGAAAAATTCTTCTAGTTTCTTGGTAGGTCGAGTATCTCCTGAAATGCCAATTTTTTTCCCAGGTCGCTTCTCACCTAATACTTCTGGTGGTTTTACAGTCTTGTTTCCAACTTTTACTTCATGTCCTGTCTGAAGCTTATGCCAGAGTTCTCCTTCTGGTACACCAAGCTCCTTTGCTTTTTCAGGATGAAATCTACCAGCTTTATCTTTTTCTTGAAAAACAAACGAAAATGCAGGAATTGAATGCTCAGCTTCACATGCATGAACTGTGTAAGTTTTTTCATCAACAATACATTCTTCTTGTATAGCGGTAATCATTACTGGAAATGATAAACCAAAGTTTAACACTTTGATGTTAGCTGCAATAAATTCTTCAATTCCATCAGGTCCGTAAATTTCCATTGGTTCAGTTCTATTTTGTAATGTCATTGTTTGTAATAAGCCAAGAATTCCAATACAGTGGTCACCATGAAGATGAGTAACAAAAATTTTCATCTTTTTATTCCATCCCAAGCCAGATTTTATATAAGAAATCTGTGCACCTTCTCCTGCATCAAACATTAGAATTTCTCCATTCTTTTCTAGACATATGCAACTTAGTGCACGATCTGTCGTAGGTTGTGCACCAGCTGTACCAAGAAAAACTAGTTTCATCGTTGTTAAATCATTTTTGCAATAGAACTTGAGACATCGACTTTTGATGTTTTGCCTGGAATAGTATTTGTACTAATTATTTCCGATACTCCAGCTTTTCTTATTTTCTTTTCTGCATTATTCATTAACAAAGCATGAGTACATGCAACAAAAACTCGTTTGCATTTTTGTTTTTTCAAAAACTGTGTAGCTTTGATAATACTACCACCAGTACTTATCATGTCATCCACCAGAACAAGATCTCGTCCTTTTACCTCTTTATGATTAGATGATTTTATCAACACTTTTCCAGTTTTTCTATTTCTTTGTTTTTTTAATGAAATGAATTTTGTTTCAAAATGCTTAGCAAACTCCTTTGCACGAGCAGTTCCACCAAGATCAGGCGAAACTACAAGAGGCTCCTTTAGTCGCAACTTTTTGAAATATTTTACAAGTTCAGGTACTGCAGACACATTTTTTGATGGAATTTTGAACTGTTTCAAAGCAATTTTACTATGAATATCAACTACGATAATTTTAGAGGCTCCAGAAGCCTTAAACAAATTTGCAATTACCTTAATTGTTACGATCTCACCTGGAAGAAACTCTTGGTCTTGTCTAGCATATCCCAAGTAGGGAATTACGGCAATTACATTGGGAGAATATTGTTTTGCCTTTGAAATCAAGGCAAGAGCTTGAATCATGTTTGAATCAACAGGAGGAAATGTTGATTGTACAACGATAATCTTTCCTTTTTTTGGTTTTGCTCTAATATTGATTTTGCTTTCTCCATCTGGAAAAACTCTTAGCTCAGATTTAACATATTTTGCTCTAATTTTTTTTGCTAACTTTTTTGCTAAACCTTCTGATACTTTTCCACTAATTACAGTATAATTTGTCAACAGATCAACGAAACAAAAGAGATTCTTAAGTCTTGAGTGGCGACTTAATTTTTTTGTAATTTAAATGCAAATAATTCAAATCTTTTATTTTTCCATTGTTATCTTTGTGAGCTACTCTTCTTCTGCAGCGCCGGACTCTTTACCAATTCCATATTTGTCAGCCAATTTATCTCGTTTTTCATCTAGTTGTCCAATCTCTTTAGCCTCTCTTTTTTCGTCTCCTTGGTAAACAGTTCGAATTGGCCATGGTATTCTAATATCATACTTTTTGAATTCTTCATACATGATGGCACGCATATCACTTTTCATTCTAAATTGAGAACCATAATCTCTGACAAACACTCGTAGTCCAAAAGCAAGTGAAGAGTCACTAAAGTTGTTAAATCTTACAGTTGGTCCATCACCTACATCAACATTGAGTTCCTTATCACAACCGCAGCTTTCTTTGTGTTCATCAAGATACGGACATCTTTTCTGTCTGGCTAGGTGATGACCAACTCCATCCTTAACCTCATTCATGGCACGTTTACCTATCTTTATTAAAACTGCCTCAACTTGTCTGGGATCATTTAGATAAGAAACTCCGACATCAATTGAGGCGGGCACGAGCTTGAATTCTTTAGTAAAGTTGATTATCTCAGCTGAGACAATTAGTTTTGTTGGAATAATTGCTAAAGATTCATTGAGACCATGTCTAACGTAGGTAACTCTAGGCGTAATTTTGTATATCAGACCGTTGTATCCACTTGGTAGGTTGACTCTATCACCTACTTTGACGACTTTGTCCTTTCTAATCATGATATAGGCAAAATAATTTTCCATCGTCTCTTTTAATGC
>DRGT01000109.1 GCA_011055585.1 Candidatus Nitrosopumilus sp.
AGATGTGTATAAGAGACAGAGGTTCGGGTGCAGGTTCTGATTCTGGTTCAGGTTCTGATTGAGAAGCAATTATCTTTTTTCTGATACTATCTTGTTCATCTTCTTCTTGAGAATCAAGTCTTTGTGATTCTAGATAAGTTTCAATCCTTGTGTTTTCATCCTCTATTATGATTTTTGAATCAGCAATAACAGATTTGATTTCGTCTTTTAATTGTGCTGAAATTATACTTGGAGTTAAAATTTCGTTATCGTCATTAAAAATAATATCTAAGATAGTTGTTTGAACGGCAGCATCATTTGTGAGCGTTAGAATTTCTGGTTGTTTTTGTTGTGATTTCTCAAGGTTTTCAATAGAATAAAGTACTTTTTCTTTATACATCTCTAAATGTTGCTTGATTTCTGGGCTAGAAAATTGAGCAATAATTCTGTCCATTGCAGGAGCTACTAGCATCCAATTTTCTTCTTCAGCAATTTTTTGAAGGGCTACTTCATGATATATTTTTTGAACTTTGTTACCATTGTTTGCATCTGCTATTTTTATTGCAATTTTGTTAATGTATGCTTGAAATTTTGCTTCGTTTTCTATTCGTTTAAATGCAGATTTAATAAATTCGTTCTTACTTACAAGTTTATTGTAATCTTCATCAGCATTTTTAAAGTCAATAAAATTTTGAATCATTCTGTTCATGATTAGTTTTTGCTTCATACCAACAGAATTGTCCCTATCATATTCTTCTACTTGGATTTTGTATTCATTAAATACTACTTCATATTCAGATATCAAGTAGTCTAAAACTGTTGAAATTGTTTCTTTATCTTCATCAATACTTTGTGTGTTTTGAATTTCTAAAAGACTCTCACCTACAGCACGAAAATTAAATGTCTGACTTGCTATCTTGGTCGCATCAAAGTTTTGTGAGTTTTCCTTTAATGATTCAATATCGTTTTGAATGCTTTGTAGTTTATACAACACAGGTGAATCTAGTGCTTCAGCATTTTGGATTGGCATGCCTACTAAGGCTAGTACCAAAATGGCACCAATTCCTACCAAAATTGTATTCCTACCTGTGGTTTTCATTTCTAACTATATTATGGGCAAAAATGCCTATACACAGGACGGAATTTTACGAATAAATTCAGTGCCATTTAGGATCATTTTTTCAAAAATCTGGGTAAAATTGGAACCAAAAATGGTCAAAAATTTTGTCCAGCGTGGAAGCAGAAATTATATCAAAATACCAGGCTGGGAGGCAAGAAATCCTTGGATTTTAGATTTATAATTCTCAGAAAAAAATTATTTTCGTGCAACTGTTAGGAAGGCTTGAGATAAAATCTAAGAAAAAAATTCAAGAATTTTTAGATTCTGAGCATGTGGGCAGAATTGCCTCAATTGATGAAAAAGGATTTCCACAAATTATTCCAATGAATTTTGTATTCCTTAATGATGCAATTTACATGCATTCTCACACAAGAGGTGAAAAGTTGGAGAATGTAAGACGAAATCAAAAGGTTGGTTTTCAAGTAGATAGAGAATTAGAATTTTTGCCATCATATTTTGAGGATCCTAATGATGCATCTCTTGCAGATACATTGTACATTAGTGTAGTAATCAAAGGCGCGGGTTCTATTGTCGATGATAAAGATGAAAAGACTCTGGCACTAAATGGTTTAATGAAAAAATACCAACCTGAAGGACATTATGAACCAATAAAACCAGATATGGAAGTTCTTGATGAAGTTGCAATTATAAAAATAGTGCCAGATTCTATTCGTGGCAAATACAAAATTGGGCAAAATCTTCATAAAGAGGACCGTATTGAATTGGCAAAGAAAATTTTAGAAAGAAATTCAGCTACTGCAAAAAATACTTTGAAAGTGATGGGTTTTGAAATTACAGATGATGGTTTAAGAATGGTTGATGAACCTTTATGGTAGTTTTGTGCTTATAATAGAAATCTAAGAAAGAAATCTAAAAGAAAAAAGAAATGGTTTTAGCTCACATTAACAGTGCCAGTCATCCATGGATGAACCATGCAGAAATAATCATAGCTGTCTGCATCATCGAATGTTACTTCGAAGGAAGCTCCTCCCATTACTAAACTGCTATCAAATACTCCATCTGGGCCATTTGTTGGACTACCGCTTGTAACTGTATGAGCTACTGTGTCATCGTTCATCCAAACAACAGTACTTCCTGTACTTATTGAAACAGTTGCTGGAATATAGCATGCGTTTGTTTTTTCACAACCTGGAACGGATGTTCCTGTTGGCATTGAAACTTCAACTGTTGCAGGTCCGGTCATTTGAGGAACGTCTTCAACTCTTGGAGCAGAAACTGAAACTTTTTCTTCTACCATTTCTCCACCTAATTGCTTAGCAATAGCTTCTTCACGTTCTTCTGCTTGTGACATTATTGTCTTTTCTTGCATTACAGGAGAACTGGAATCTATAGAGAGGCCTAAACCGCCTGCACCAGCAATAGCAACAGCTATTGCGACAATTGCAATTGACCAAACCATTGCTGCCTTATCTACACTAGTCATTTGATAAAGGCTGTTTTTGGTGAAATATTAACTATCCTGAAAATATCAAGCCGAGTACTATAATTGGTTAATTACGCCATGGCTATTTTGATCATTCTTGTAGAGTGATTTTCTAAATCTTTGTGCATCTTGGCATGGGATTTTTCCTTAAAGGTCAAATCACATCGAAAACATTTCCAAGCCGTGGAACTCAATAGCAATAATTAAGGGATTTTTCTATATAATGACCGCGTATCTTTCGTTCATCGTCAAAAATGACGAGTCTTTGATATAGATGAAAATGTTTGGTAAACTTAGGTAAAAAATTTGGAAGTCGCTTATATTCTGATTCAATGTGATTTAGGAGCTGAAGTTGAGATTATTAAAGAGATTTCAAAGATAGAGCAAATAAAAGAAGTTAGAGGAACTTATGGAATTTATGATATATTTTGTAGAATTGAGGCAGATTCAAAGAATGTTTTAGATGATGTGATCACATTCAAGATAAGAAAAGTTCCAAAAATTCGTTCCACAATCACTCTGCATTGGATTCCATCCCAAGGTGGAAGGTAAACTGATAGAAAAGAAATTCAATCCTGATTTATTATACAACAAAGTAGTTCATTATTACATAGACAAGAAAAAGTATTCTAGAGAAAAAGCAAACGAGATTGCTCAAGCAGTAATTAAGAGAGAAGTAGAAAGAAAAATGTGTAAAAACACTGAGTGTAGACATTCATTAGATGATCATATTAGAAATTCTGGCACGTGTTTAGTGTTAAGTTGTAATTGTTCAAAATTTTTAAAAGTTTGAAAATATAATTAGAAAAAGTCATCCAAAGAATCTTCACGCAAAGGTTGAGCGTCAATTCCCATTTTTGTCAAGTGTGTTGCAAATTCTTCCACAAACCCATGAATTGTGTAAACTTTTTCTGCACCAGATTGTACTACCATTTCGGTAAGCTCATCAAAGTCACAGTGATCGCTTAGAGGAATAGAATAATCACATCCCCTGCTAAACTTGTAATGCGGAGACTTTGCCCATCCACTAAAACCGATTGTTACTGCACCATATTTTAATTTCATATGTTTTAAGAAGAAATTTTTGTTAGACATCATCGGTGCAACCATCACCCATGGTTTTTTATTTAGAAGACCTTGTGATTCAGCTTCTGTGTGTCCTATTCCTTCTTTTAGTGGAACACCGAGCTTTCTATGCAGATCATTCATTTTTTTTACAGAATCATGATAGTACAATGGTTCCCAATGTTTGAAAATCTGGCTCAAAGTTTGTGCCTTGCCAAGTTGATATCCTAACAATATTACTGGGGTTCCTCTTGAATAGAGATTAGAAATAACTTCATTTACTTGGTTTACAATTTTAGATAATTTCGGAAACGTAAACTCTGGAAGTCCAAATGTACATTCAGTGATCAATGTTTTACATTTTGGAATTTTGGCACCATTTAGAAATCCTCTATTTCGCGTGCAAATGTCTCCAGTATAGAATACATCATCAAACAAAAGACCTCTAGCACCAAGAATGTGGCCGCTATCAATTAGAACAAAGTTTTCCATAGAATCTACAAAATTGTTCATCTGAACTCCTCTGAGACTAGCAATTTCATTTGTTTCGCGAGAGGAAAGAACGGTTCCTCCATTTGCTAAGGGCAAATGATCAGAATGGGCATGTGAAACAAAGTTAATTCCATTATAATCAGCACGCTTTGGATCAAGGTGAATCTTCAATTCATTTTGCTCACACAAAATACCATTTCTAGTCATGCGTACCTTTGTTTTCAAACTAGAGTGAAGAAACTAAGATTTGATATAAATTGCAGGTTTGATCTAGTTTTGACTACTTGCTAAATCTTGCGATTTTAATTTCTGGTCGAGGAAGCAATATGGAGGCCATTTTAAAATCGATAAAAAAGAAAAAAATTCCAATCATGCCTGCAGTTGTAATTTCTAATAAACCAAATGCCAAAGGTCTAAAGATTGCAGAAAAACTTGGAGTAAAAACAGTAGTTGTTGAA
>DRGT01000110.1 GCA_011055585.1 Candidatus Nitrosopumilus sp.
CTAATTTTGTTGAAGAGTGGGCAAGAAAATTTACTAACTCTACTGATGTAATCATTTCAGTTTCTCCTTTTTGAATTGTTCAAAATTTTCTATAATCAATTGATTCGCTTGATCAACTTGATTTGTAGAAAGTAATGGTAGTAATTCCTTAACTGCAAAATTTGCTAATTTTTCTGATTTTAATGAATTGACTGCAAGCTTGAATAACTCCTCATCAATTTTTGCAGGTCTATTCATTAAAACCGAAGAATCATCTGAGCTCTTTTGTAGAATCTTCCGAGAACAGTATAGAGTATGTGGAATTAAACGTGAAATTTGTTCCTGAACAAGCTCTGATTCAACATCTTCTCCTTCTATTTTGAGTTCAACAATTGGTTTTTTAGGATTTAATTTGCATTTTTCTAAAAGATCATCAACCGTTTTTGAAAGATTCCTTGATGTTGTTTTTGTAGAAAACTGTGGTCTAATGTTTAATTCAATCCATGTTGGTTTAGCTTCTTTAGATGAAATATCAACTTCATAGAATCCTTTTTTTGTTTCTTTGATTCCCTCACTAGTTGTAAGCTCAATTGAGCCCGGATATGCTAGTGGTCCATCAAGATGTGAAAATTTTTTTAAAAATTGATCATGTAGATGACCCATTGCATAATAAGTAAAGTTTTTTGGAAGATCTGTAGAATTTAACTCTGCAGCAAATTTGTTAATTTCAGTAATTCCTTGATGCATAACAAGAATCTTATGTCCATTATGCTGCTTCGCAATCGAATCAATTTCTTCAAACTTTTTTTCATAATTACTCATCTCGCTTTTTCTAATTTTATCAAAACCAACAAGCAGAACATCTTTGTAATAAACTGGTTTTCCTTGACCAATGTATCTTGCAAATTCTAAATTATGGTAAACATATGGAACAGGAGTTGCTCTAATTCTACTAATATCGTGTTCTCCAAGAATAAAAAATGAATCAATGTTGTTTTGTTTTAAACGCTTTAATGCATTTGCCATATGCATTATTGCAGTTCCACTTGGGGTGGGTACATGAAAAATATCTCCAGCAAAAATTACAAAATCTACATGATCTTTTATTGAAATATCAATTGCTTGATGAAATGCATCATAAACATCGTTTTCCCTTTCTTCAGAACCGTATTGAATTAGTCCTAAATGTGAATCTGAAATATGAGAAAAAAGCATCTTAATCCATTAAGAGTTCTTTTTGAATTAATTCCTGTGTTGATTCTTTTGCGATGCCATCAAGCTTGTGATTAAGAGCCCATTCTCCTACTGCATTTTGATCAGAACCAATTGCTCTACCTTTTACCTCCTCAATGTGTACAATTGAGGGTAAATTCACCCATTGTCCTACTAAAACTGCGTCTCCAACATTTAGCGAGGTAAGCTGGCCAATCAGGTCTTTACTAATCGATTCTGCGGCAGATGAAATCTGCTGTTGGTCGTCTTCTTGAACAATTTTCATTATTGCAAGTGAACCCATTTGGCTCAAAACATTTGAATCAATACTTCTTGGTCTTTGTGATACGACACAAAGGCCTAATCCAAACTTTCTTCCCTCACGTGCAATTTTAGATGCCCAATACTTTGCATGAGTGTCTTCTCCTTTTGGAATAAACACATGAGCTTCTTCAATAATCACAAATATTGGTGATTCAAACCGATGACGTTTGTTTGATTTTGTTTTTGCATTTTTTGCAAGTGTTGCAATTTTTTTGTCATTAAGTAACTCTTGAAGATAATATGCAAGAGCAACATTTGCTTGTTTTTCACTAAGCTCTGAAATATTTAGAACGTTTACTAGTCCTTCTTTAATTAATCCGATGGGATCCATAATGTCAGGATCTAAAATATCGGCAAATCTGTGTCTTGCATCATCAATTTTATCACGAACTCTATCAGCAGAATGTCTATCATCCTTTCGCTCTGGATTTGCCCCCACCAAGGCAACATTTTCATCAAGATTGTCCCAAAATTGTTTAGCCTCTTTTACTTCTGGTGTAAATGATAAGCGAAGAATTCTTTGCTGAACATCAGCATTTTCTCTAATTTCTAAAACATCTGCTAATGTATTATAATCAAGAAGTCTAGGATTAATTTTTGCATCAATAACATTGATTTTTGGAATTGCCAAGTCTGCATAATCATTGTGATAATCAAAAAGAATCAAAGTACCATCAAGTTTTGAAATTTGTTTTGCAATTAATGATACAAAATTACTTTTACCCATTCCAGTCATTGCTAAAATTCCAAGATGGCGTGAAACGATTTTGTTGAGATTTATTTTTGCACTAATTGAAGGATTTCTTAAAAGAGAACCAATTCGAATCCATTCTGATTGTTTAGGATCAAAAATAACACCTAAATCTTGCTCTGTTGCCTCTAAAATTACAGTTCCAGGTAAAGGTGGAGTTGCAGGAACTATAGCTTTTCCTTTTTGTAATTGTTCTAGATATCCTAAGATTCTAACTTTTGATGTAAAGCTTTTATCTCTACTGTTAATGTCTGCAATCTCTTTACTTTCAACCGTTTCTTCAAAATTATGAACACCAGTTAAAGCTGCGCTTGAAACAAATGACCTTTCAACTAAACCTAGAAGTTTTCCATCATCTGCATCAATTATCACATATTCTCCGATAGATAATGGCCTCGATGTTTGAGCTGAAATCAATGTTGGTTTTGATTCCCCAATTACATATCCAATAGTCATTCTAGAACCGCCCTTGAACCTACCTCAGTTTTTAACCCGTAAAGACTTACCAGCTTAGCTAAATCACTGTTGCTAATTTTACAATTGTTATGCGCCAATTTTAGTGCATAAGGATATCCGCCCACACTACTTTTGTGGAGTTTATCTAACACTAATTTTATTTCATCTTCTGAATGATCTTTTCCTAAAAACTCTAATTTTATCAATGGTGTGTAATCACTTAATCTTGCGAAAACTGATGCAATTATTTTATCACTACCATATTTTGGATCCAAAAACAACTTACTAAAACCTGGTTTCTGTGTTGCGTGGTTATAATAGAAAATATCGCCTGCAGTAGAATCCATATCTGCAAACTGCATTCTTGTGTTTGATGTCTTGGAAATAAATATCACATTTTCTTTTTTTGTCATTATTTTCAAAAGAGTAGATGATAGAGTTGATTGTCTAGTCATAAATTGAGAATACAATGAGCCATCCATCAATACTAAATCAACTTCATCAACACTTGAGTTGCAAGCGTCAATCTCCATCTTGCTTGCCATAGATGATAGGTCAATTTCAGGATAACCTAAACCATGATCATGAAGATCCTTAATTATTCTACCATCAGATTTTACAGAAACTGCTGTTACTACCCATAATTCCATTCCTTGAAATTTTGTACTGTTAAAACTACTATCGATTCCAGCTGTACTTACCTCTTTTTTCTGAGGGAAATATTCTATCCAGTTTTGCTTTGCTTTTTGAATAATTTGCTCAAATTTTGGACCTTTTAACATTGAAAGTGTTTTTTCGCGTCTTTGAATTGCTTCTTTATAAACAGTATTTAGCACACGAATTCTTTGTTGCTTTGAATAAAATCTTTAGGTTATACTGTTCTTTCACTTCGGATCAACAAAAGTGTCAATTTTTACCTGTATCAACTAGAATTAATTACAAGAAATTAACAATTGCATCTGCATGAAAAAAATTGGATTACTTGGTTGCGGTGCTATAGGAACTCAAATTGCACTTGCCATTGATTCAGGAAAAATTCCTGCCACTCTAACCCATGTTTATGATCAATCAAAAGAAGCAGCTGAATCACTAGTTTCAAAATTAAATAACAAACCAGAAATTGTTGAAAATTCTCACTTGCTTTCTTCAAATCATGTTGACCTGGTTGTTGAAGCAGCATCTCAAGATGCTGTAAAGGATGTGGCACTAAGTGTACTTCAGAACAGAAAAGATTTGATGATAATGAGTGTCGGTGCAATGTTAGATGAATCTATTTTTGAAGTATTGTCAGACGCTTGCAAGGAATTTAAAAAAACAATTTACCTTCCTTCTGGAGCAATTGCTGGCCTTGATGCTCTAAAATCCGTACAAAAAGAACTAGAATCTGTTACCTTAACCACGACAAAACATCCACGTTCTCTTAAAGGAGCAAAGTTTTTTGAAACTTCAGACATTGATATTGACAACATTTCAGAAAAAACAATAATTTTTGAAGGAACATCAAAAGAGGCTGTAAAACTATTTCCCGCAAATATCAATGTGGCTGCATTGCTGAGTTTGACCGGACTTGGTAGTGAAAAAACCAAGGTTCGTATAGTTGCAGATCCTAGCACAGATAAAAATACACATGAAATTGAGGCAAAAGGAAAGTTTGGAAAAATGTCATTAAAGATTGAAAACATCCCAGATGAGAATAATCCAAAAACAAGTAGGTTGGCAATTCTTTCTGCTATCGAACGTTTACGTGCAATTTGCTCTGATGATATTAAAATTGGTACATAAATTGGCAAGAATTGCCACTGGTGTGAAAATTTAAGAAATAATCTGCATGATTCCCTTTCTTTAAATTCTTACAAAAGGCACTTTGTACTGTTTGTACTGTTTGAATTTACAAGAAGAAATTCTGAGACTGAAAAAGGACAAGGACGTAGTAATTCTTGCACACAACTATCA
>DRGT01000111.1 GCA_011055585.1 Candidatus Nitrosopumilus sp.
TCTCATTATAATTAAAGAAAACAAATCACTTCTTTCTAGTGAACTGTTAGAAAAAATTTCAAAAAAATTACTTTCTTGGAATGATCTTTTGCGAATGGGAATAATTGAACTCATTGATGCAAATGAAGAAGAAAACTGTAACATTACTTTTGATGAAAAGGATACCAAAAAACATACACACCTGGAAATTTTTCCTTCAGCAATTCTTGGAGCTGGCGCATCAATAATTCCATATCCTGAACACAACCAATCTCCAAGAAATACATATGAATCTGCAATGGCAAAACAAAGTTTGGGATTTTCAACCCCAATGATGAATACTAGTACCTATGTTAGACAACACTTCATGCTTTATCCTCAAACCCCAATAGTAACAACAAAGGCGATGAACTTGTTAGGACTAGAAGACAGACCAGCTGGCCAAAATTGTGTTGTGGCTGTTTTACCATTTGACGGGTACAACATTGAGGATGCTATTGTACTTAGTAAGGCATCAGTTGATAGGGGTCTTGGCAGAACCTTCTTCTTTAGAATCTATGATGCTGAAGCAAAACAGTATCCTGGCGGAATGCGAGATAAATTTGAAATTCCAAACGCTGAAGATAATATCAGAGGTTACAAGGGAGAAAAAGCATATCGTTTACTTGAAGATGATGGTGTAGTTACTACAGAATCTGAGGTTCTTGGTGGCGACATCTTGATTGGAAAAACTAGTCCTCCAAGATTTATGGAAGAATATAGAGAATTTGAAGCAACTGGTCCATATCGTCGTGATACATCAATTGGTGTGAGACCTTCTGAAACTGGCGTTGTTGATACTGTTGTTATGACACAATCAAACGAAGGTGGAAAAATGTACAAGATACGAGTCAGAGATATGAGAATTCCTGAAATTGGAGATAAATTTGCATCAAGACATGGGCAAAAAGGAGTTTTAGGAATTTTAGCAAAAAATGAAGATTTACCATATACTGCAGATGGAATTACTCCTGATGTTTTGATTAATCCCCACGCGTTCCCATCAAGAATGACTGTTGGAATGTTTATGGAATCAATTACTGGAAAAGCTGCTGCATTGCGTGGAAGACAATTCGATGGCTCGGCATTTGTTGGTGAAAAATTGGATGATGTTAAAGAAATAATGGATCAAACAGGTTTCAAGTATTCTGGTAAAGAAATAATGTATGATGGAAGAACTGGAAAATCATTTCCAGTTGAAGTTTTCATTGGCGTAGTTTACTATCAAAAATTGCATCATATGGTTGCAGACAAGATTCATGCAAGAGCAAGAGGTCAAGTTCAGATGCTTACAAAACAACCAACCGAAGGCAGAGCTCGTGGTGGTGGATTAAGATTTGGAGAAATGGAAAGAGACTGCTTGATTGCTTATGGTGCTTCAATGATTCTAAAAGATAGATTGCTTGATGAATCAGACAAGGCTGAAATTTATGTATGTGAAAGATGTGGACTCGTAGCTTATCATGATGTAAAACAAAGAAAGTATGTGTGTAGAGTTTGTGGTGATAAAGGCAAAGTTTCATCAGTATCAGTTGCTTATGCTTTCAAACTTTTGTTACAAGAAATGCAGAGTCTTAACATTGCACCAAGACTTTTGATAAAGGAGAAAATATAATGTCAGTTCAAACTATAAAAACAATCGATGCAATAAGATTCTCGGTTTGGTCTCCAACTGAAATCCGAAAATATTCAGTTGCAGAAATTACTGCCCCTGAAACTTATGATGAAGATGGAATGTCTGTTCAGGGAGGATTGATGGATGGTAGACTAGGCACACTAGAACCTGGACAAAAGTGTCTTACCTGTGGAAATACAGCTGCAAGATGTCCAGGTCATTTTGGACACATTGAGCTTGCAGAACCTATTTTACACATTGCTTTTATCGATAATATTTACAAATTATTGTTATCTACATGTCGTTCTTGCTCCCGTCTGAAAGTCCCACAAGAAGATCTAGATGAATTCGCAAAGATTACAAAAAGAGAAGCAGCATATTCAGTTATTTCACAAAAAAGAATTCCTGAACAAATTTTAGAAAAAGCAAAAAAAGCAAAAGAGTGTCCTCACTGTGGAAAAACTCAGTACGAATTAATTTTTACAAAGCCTACAATATTTATTGAAAAAACTGAGATTGGCGAACACAGATTACTTCCAGTTACAATTAGAGAAAGATTCTCACAAATTTTAGACGACGATTTGATTTTACTTAGATATGATCCTGCTACTGCAAGACCAGAATGGTTTATTTTGCAAGTAATGCCAGTCCCACCAGTAACAGTAAGGCCATCAATTATTTTGGAAACTGGAATTAGATCAGAAGATGATTTAACACACAAAATGGTAGACATCATTAGAGTTAATCAAAGATTAAAAGAAAGCAAAGAAGCGGGAACTCCCCCATTAATTGTTCAAGACTTGGTAGACTTGTTACAATATCATACAACCACTTATTTTGATAATGAAGTCTCAGGAATTCCACAAGCTCATCATCGTTCTGGAAGACCTCTAAAAACACTTACACAAAGACTGAAAGGAAAAGAAGGAAGATTCCGTGGCTCTCTTTCAGGAAAAAGAGTTGACTTTTCAAGCAGAACAGTAATTTCTCCAGATCCTAATCTAGATCTTTCAGAAGTAGGTGTACCAGAAACAGTGGCAATGAAGCTTACAATTCCAGAAATCATTACTGCATGGAATATTGAAAGAATGAAGAAACTTGTAATTAATGGACCAAACAAATTCCCGGGAGTTAACTATATTGTCAGACCTGATGGAGTGAAAATCAGATTAGACTTTGTTGAGGATCGTTCAACAGTTGCTGATAATTTAGAAATTGGCTATCTTGTTGAAAGGCATATTTCTAATGGTGACATTGTAATGTTTAACCGACAACCATCGTTGCACCAAATGTCAATCATGGCTCATTATGTTCATGTCTTGCCAGGAAAAACATTCAGACTACACCCAGCAGTTTGTCCACCATACAACGCAGACTTTGATGGTGATGAAATGAATCTTCACGTTCCACAAAGCGAAGAAGCAAGGGCAGAATCAATTCTGCTAATGAGAGTTCAAGATCAACTAATCTCACCAAGATATGGTGGTCCAATTATAGGTGGACTAAGAGACTTTATCACAGGAGCTTATCTTCTCACTAAAGACGATACACGGCTAACCGTTCAAGAATTTTCAAATCTTGCAATGTTGGGCAGCTATGAAGGTGAATTGCCAAAGCCTGCTGCTAAAGGCAAAGAAGGACCAATGTATACTGGAAAACAATTGTTTTCCCTTTTCTTACCAAAAGACTTCAACTATGTAATGACCTCCAAATGGTCAAAGGGAACCAAAGGTGTCACAAAAGATGTAGTAATAAAGAATGGTGAACTAATTAGCGGAATTATTGACAAATCCTCAATCGGTGCTGAAGAGCCAGAAAGTGTGTTGCATAGAATTGCAAAAGACTATGGAAATGTACAAGCAAAGAAATTCCTAAACTCTTTTCTCATTATAGTAAAACAATACATTACTAGCTATGGATTTAGCTATGGTTTCAGTGATCTTGAATTACCAGAAAA
Organism: Candidatus Nitrosopumilus sp.; assembly: GCA_011055585.1. The sequence goes on from DRGT01000111.1 coordinate 3,591, forward strand.
AATTAGACAAGGAATTTTAGATAATATACAAAAAAGCTATGATACAGTTAATGATTTTATTTCACAAGCAAAAAAAGGCACACTGAAATTAACAAGAGGACTTTCTTCAGAAGAAGCACTAGAGGCCTATATTGTTAATGAATTATCAAAAGCAAGAGACAAGGCTGGAAGTACTGCTGATCAATCATTTGATGAAACAAATGCGGGAAGAATTATGGCAACAACTGGTGCAAGAGGCTCATCACTAAACATAGGTCAAATGGCTGGCGCCCTAGGACAACAATCAAGAAGAGGAAAGAGACTGCTTACTGGATATAACAACCGAGCCTTACCCCACTTCAAAGAGCATGATAATAACCCTGACGCGCACGGATTTGTAAAGTCAAACTATAGGGACGGTCTATCAGCTATTGAATTTTTCTTTCACGCGATGGGTGGTAGAGAAGGCCTTGTAGATACTGCAGTCAGAACCCAACAAAGTGGTTACATGCAGCGTAGACTAATCAATGCACTAGAGCACATCAAATTAGAGTATGATGGAACAGTAAGGGATCCTCACGGCCATATCATTCAATTTCTTTATGGTGAAGATGGAATAGATGTTGCAAAAAGTGATCACGGTGAGGCATTTAACGTTAACAGACTGATTGAATCTCAAACAATTATAGATTCTGGCAAAAAGGCTACAAAAGAAGAAGCAAGTGAAATTGCTAAAAAATATACAAAGACATACAATACAAGACTAAGAAACCTTGTTACAGATGCTTTACTTGATGCAAAATTAAGTAAAGAAGGCATTGAAACAGTTGTTAAAAAAGGTCTAGAACTTTTCAATAAATCCAAAGTAGAACCTGGTCAAGCCGTAGGAATTGTTACTGCACAATCTATTGGTGAGCCAGGTACACAGATGACACTTAGAACATTCCACTTTGCAGGAATCCGAGAAAGAAACGTAACACTTGGCCTTCCAAGATTAATAGAACTAGTTGATGCCAGAAAGAAACCTGTAACCCCGACAATGGACATATACTTGGATGAGGAATCAAAAACTTCTCGAGAAAAAGCAATCGAAATTGCACGAAATGTTTTACAAACTAAGGTTAGCTCAGTAATTGATAATATAGAAACCAATTATTCTACTGAAATCAAACTTCACTTTAATCCAAATAGACTGCGAGAACGTGCAATAACCGTAGAAGAAATTGACGAAGTTTTACAATCAAACAAGAAATTCAAAAATGAGGTTCAAGGTAACACCATCGTTCTAACACTAGTTGAAGAATCAGATGCGCCAACTGTAATTATTATTAGAAATAAGATATTAAATACCACCGTAAAAGGAGTCCCAGACATTGAACGTGTAACTTTGGTTCAAAAAGATAATGAGTGGGTGATTCAAACAACTGGTTCAAACATTGCTAAGGTCTTTGAAGTTAAAGGAATTGACAAAAAGAATGTTAGAACAAACAACGTGTTTGAAATTGGTGGTACTTTAGGAATTGAGGCTGCTAGAAACGCCTTGATTAACGAATTAAACACAACACTAGACGACCAAGGCCTTGAGGTTGATATTAGATACATTATGTTAGTCTCTGACTTGATGTGTTCTAAAGGATACATGCAACAAATTGGAAGACATGGAATTGCAGGAACAAAAGCCAGTGTTTTAGCTAGGGCTGCCTTTGAAATCACTGTTCCCACAATTGCTCGTGCTGCTCTTGGAGGAGAAGTAGAGCAACTCAAAGGAGTTACAGAAAACGTAATTGTAGGCAGTACAATTCCAATTGGAAGTGGAACAGTCGATCTTTACATGCA
>DRGT01000112.1 GCA_011055585.1 Candidatus Nitrosopumilus sp.
ATATTTATTTTTGATAATGATTCGGCAGATAGTTTTACAATGTTAGTATCAAGAGCAACATTTGATTTTGGGAGATCTTTTTCAATCCAATATTTTATTACTTTATCCTCTAATTTGTAATCTCTAAAACCTGCAGGAAATTTTTTTGTTATGTGTAACAATAATGTCTTATCATCAAATACTGCTCTTGGTTCAAAAAGTCTAGTTTCATCAGCATAAACACTTTCAAACAGATTTCCAGTAATTTCATCTGATAAAACTTCCATTTTTGAAAACTTTCGAATTAATTCTAGATAATGAAGGAATTCATGAGCAAGTATAGCATGGATAGTTCCCTTCAAACCATATGCAACTAAAGGAGCGGTTATCTGAATCACAACCTGTAATCCTTGATCAAAAACAACAGGAATTGTTCTTGCAAAAAGAATTCCATATTGATATGAAGATGGGTCTAGTGAGGATAGAATTATTGATGGCTCAACGTAAGCTATGGGATAGTTTATTCCAGATGCTTTTTCAATTCTATTAATGCCTTCAATCGTAATTTGAAATCTTTCTTTAATCAGGGCAAATTCTTTATCTGGAATTATTCCTTTTTGATGAGCTTCTTTTACTTTGACTAATGGTTCCAATAAAACCTCTCGCAACTATTCATGGTAAAAATGTTAATTTGACTACCTAGATTTTGACTTGCCACGCTTAGATTTCTTTTTTTTTCTACGGTCAGCGGTTTGATCAGCTCGTCTTTTGTGTTTTCCCTTTTTTCTTACTGGCATGTTGATGATTATGAAAATGGTTAGTTAATTGTTGTTATTACAATTCAACACTATAGAAATCAAACTCTTTACACTTGCAATTCATATCAAGAATTTCACTGATATTTGGTTTTACAGAATCCCCTTCAACGAATCTCTTTATTGGCAAACCGCCGTCGACAGTTAAACTCAAGCTAAATGAATTTGGTGAAGTTTTTTTGTAACTTGATGCATACACGGATTTTTTTGCTTCTTTCCCAGGCTTTTCACACACCAAAATAGGTGTTTTTTTGATAGATTTCAGATTTTTTAAAACTGACGAGTTTACCTTGTCATCTGAAGTTATTTGAATTAGAATTTTTGATTTGAACAGAATTGGGGCTTTAGGGATTTGATCAATTATTTTTAGATTAGAAATTGAGATTTGTTCTAGATTTACTTTCTTGATAGTCTTAATCTTTCTTTTTTGAGGATTTATTAGTTTGACAAAAAATGGCCTACCTCTTCCAAGAACTAGGCTTTTTTTGTCCTCACCTCCAATCCAAGTAATTTTTGCTTTAATTGCTCCAAATTTTTGAAAGAGATATTCAGAGATTTTTCCTTCCACACTGTCAAAATTTGATATTCCATGTTGGTCACAAGAAACACAGCCTTTTCCATTACAGTTTTCACAGGGGTTTTGTTTTTGAGGAAAATCTCGACTATTTTTTGTATATCTTCCAAAAAGATAGATTTGCTTTGATCTCAATTCACAAGAATCATTTTTGAAATTAATAGTAAAGGTAACATCTGGATTTTGAAAGTCTATTTTTTTCTTTGTTTTTTTCTGAAATTCTTTGCTAATCTCTCTTGTCAACTCAGTTTTGAGGCTATCAATTCCTTTTAGTTGAAATTTTGAACGAATAGAATCATCCCTGTCAATAAATGACGGCTTTAAAATCGCCCCAGTCACAAAGGTTGAAAATTGAAAATCTGAAGAAAATTCAAGCATTTTGTCAATGTATGATTGAAGATATGAAAACATGTTTTTACAAATGTAGCATTTTGGAGATTTTTGTCTTAATTTTTTTCTAAGTTTTTTTCCTAGAAATTGATTTGATGAAACATCAAGTTTTTTTGAAAATAATCTTCCTAGACAATTTTCACATAGATCATACTCTTTCAAAATTTTTTCAGATTGGATTAAAACCTGATTCATTTGAGATTTTGTCACATCGATGTTTTCTTTATGTTGTATTATTAGTGATTACATATGAGTAAGAACTAGCCTAATCCCATCCGGCGAAGTGCGCCTTGCATTTGCCGTCCTTTAGATGCCTTCATCATGCTTTTAGAATTCTTGTAATTTTTCATTAGTTCCTTAACCTCATGTTCAGGCCATCCTGAACCACGTGCAATTCTCTTAATTCTTGAGGAATTTAGTAGGTCAGGGTCTGCTTTTTCTTGTTTTGTCATACTTTGAATTATGTATCTCCACCTCTCAACTCGTCCTTCCATTTGATCAAGTTGATCATCTTTTACCATTCCAGACAGACCTGGCATACTATCCAAAAATCCTCGAAGTGAACCAACTTTTGTTACTTGTTCTAATTGATAAAAGAAATCTTCCATGTTCATTTTTCCGCTAGAGATTCGTTTTAATCGAACATCATCTGCTTCGCTTTCTAATCTTTTTGCAAGTTCTAAAACTGCTTTTACATCACCCATACCCAATAATCTTCCAACAAATCGTGTTGGGGAAAATTGTTCTAAATCATCAATTCTTTCACCAGTACCAATGTACATGATTTGTGCTCCAGTAGCAGCAGATGCTGCAATTGCTCCGCCACCTTTTGCAGAACTATCAAGTTTTGTGATAATTATTCCACCAATAGGAACTATCTTATGAAATGCATCAGCTTGATTGAAACATTGTTGTCCTATAGTTCCATCAATTACAAGTAATACAAGATCTGGGTCAGCTACTTTGTTAATTTCTTTCATTTCATTTAACAGGTCTTTTTCCTCTTTGTGACGACCTGCAGTATCAATCAAAACAACATCAAGATTTGAATTTTCAAAATGTTTTAAACCATTTTTGATTAATTGTGGAGAATCTTTGTTTTTTTCGTCTCCATACACTTCCACATTTGCTTTTTCACACATCGTTTTTAGTTGCACAAGCGCACCTGGCCTAAAAGTATCTGCACCAATAACACCTACTTTGTATCCTTGTTTGGTCAAAAACTTGGCAAGTTTTGAAGTGATTGTAGTTTTTCCGCTTCCCTGAATTCCCAGCATCAAGACCTTATTCATTGTTCCAGGTTTGAAAGAAAATTCAGTTTCATTTCCTAGAAGTTTTGCTAGTTCATCATACAGAATTTTTACAATATGGTCTTTTCTTGAAAGACCAGGAGGAGGATTTTCGTTAAGTGATCTTTCTTCAAGCTTTTTTGTAATCTCAAGTACTAGACGAACGTTAACATCTGATTGTAAAAGTGCCCTCTGAACATCTTTAGATAATTCCTTGATTAGTTCTTCATCTATTCCCGAAGAGTTTACTAGTTTCTTTATTGCCGCTCTTAGGTTTGTCTTAAGATTATCTAGCACGGTAATCTAATTCTGCGTCGAGTATTTCAAACCTTCCTCGTATTCCTTCCCAAAATTTTCTAGAGTTGAGAATTTTGAGTGGTTGAGAAAAAAGTGGACAATCAACTACCAAGGTTTCAGCTTCCCCACCTTCAAAATTTACATTAAATCCATATTTTTTTCCCAATTGTTCTAACTTTGAAAGATCTTCTAGGTTAATTTCTTTTCCCAACCATGTTTCATCTAATCCATCAGATGAAACACTTGTAATAATAAAATGGAATCCAGATTCAATCAAATTTTTCATGTAATCAATCTGATCTTTATGCCATAAAGGAGAAATTAATTTTAGGTTTAACTTAGAACAGGCTTTTTCAAAAATATTTTTTTGAAATTCGCTGAGAATTCCACCATGCACCATACCATCAACACCATATTCAGATTTTGCTTTTTTCAGAACTTCTTCTAGTAAAGATTCTTCAATTTCAGTTTCATTAGACTCCGACTTGATGTACAATTGTGGAATGCCCATGGATTTAGATTGTAATTTTGTAATCTCTATGTTAGGAAAATGCAACAGTTTACTTTCATCTGATAATGGAAGAATTGTTATCAAACATTGAATTTGATGTCTTTCTTGTTTTGCTTTGTAGATTGAATAAGTACTATCTTTTCCCCCAGAAAATAACGATACTAGATTCATTTTATTTATTGAGAAATTGTTTTCGTAGATAACTTTTGAATAATATTATGCAACGGATGCTTCAAAACTCATAATCGTCATCAAATATCAGACGGCTTTTCCGAATCATCATCAGCATCCAGATTAACCTTTTATTCGCATTATTTTAGTTGTCAACATCATTTGTACTGCCATTTTATAATGCAAATTCTTATCATGCACGACTAATTCTATAATTCCTTTCATAATTTTCTCTTATTGTAATTTTAACGTCAGATCAATATGATAATCTTACTATGATTACCCAGAGGGCTTTGAACTAATTTAATGAAGCCTAGTTTTTCTTTTTCCTACTTGATTTTATGGTATAATATATCACAAGAATGAAACCTCCGACTATAACCGATGTTACCAGCATACTACCCATATCATAATAAATTCCCTCACCCGTGCCATATCCAAAATTAACAAGCAGCAGGGTACCTGGAAAACCCACAACAAATACGCCAATTAGGTAAACATGCCATGCCTTTAACCTGAAGACCATATTACAAGTCTTATCGTTACTTTTCCTTTTATTTCATTAACTTTTGATGCGAACTGTCGACTAACCTTTTTTGTATTAGATTGACGTAATAATATCACGGAAGCTGACACAATCGCTACTTGTCATTGGGATGTCTGTCGGAAGCAATTCCACAAAACAAATATTCCCTTTTCCAGAATAGACGTTGGCTTCCGTTGATATTTGATACGAATTGTTTAGCCGTTATGTAACTTCTTTAATCCATCTATGGCAGTAACATAAATATCATTTATCATCTTAGCAACTTCTTCCTCAGCCATTCCTTTTGGTTCAAATGTGCTTGACCACTCTACCTCACACCTTCCATTTCCAAGGTCTTTTACCTTTACTGTACTAAGATAATTCACAAGCGGCATTGGAGAGCTAGTAATGGAATAA
>DRGT01000113.1 GCA_011055585.1 Candidatus Nitrosopumilus sp.
CAAATTTCATTAAAGCCATTAGTTTTGTTTGAAGTGATGTTTTTTGCTGAAATGCTCTTAGTAAATTTATTACTCCACTTGTTGTTTTTTTATATTCTCCATCAATTTTTCCAACAGAATCTTTCATTACTTTATTTATTCTTTTATGATAGGCTTCGGAATAGATTCCACTACCCCATTTTTGTTTTGATGCCATGTCATTAAATGTTTTCATTGCTTTTTCAGCACCAGCTTTAATAGAACTTTCAGTAGGCAAAAAGGCATACCTTATTGTTACATCAGCTTCTCCTACCACTTCTCATCGCCCTTTCTTGTTCTTTAGCTTGTGCTTCAGCCATTATTGAAAAAGATTCCAAAGTGAATACATCAAGGTTATCAACTTGTTCTGGAGTAAAACCAAAAGCATTAGCAAACCCAAAATAAATTCCCATTCTATTCACTTCATTATCTTTTGTTCTAATGTTTCTAATTAAGTTTGCTAGCTCCCTTTTTTTTTAAAAGTTATTGTATTAAACGATTCTATTTCAGAAAGCACCCAGTTTGCTACAGGTGGTGGAAGATTATCAATCGAATCTCTATCATTAACTGTCCACGGTGCCTTTGTTACTCCTTTAAGCAAAGTAAGTACTTGAATTTGTGTTGGGTCTATTTCAGCATTCATATTCATTTTACCACCAACATTAGTAGCCTTTATTTTAGCCGCTTCGCGAGAAATAGTGTTTGTTTCACCAAACCTAAACCGTTTAATTGTTATGTTTCCGTCTTTCCAGTCACATTCAAACTCTTTGAGAGACATCTCATAAAGTTCTTCTGGTAACCGAATTTCTTGTGTCAAAACCATTTTTTTCAACTCCGTTGATTTTTAAATTAGCTCTCTCTGAGAGCTAAAATAATTACAATGCTGCTGCTGTTGCGTTATAAACAATCATTGAACTGATACTGTATGCACGCATGTCAATGTCGGTTTTGACAAGTTCTTCTGGACTTGATGGAAGACTTCCTTTTACTAAAAAGGTTGGACCAAACGAGATTGTTAATGCTCTCATTGAAGCACCTGTATCTCCATTTGTAAGAGTTAAACCACAACCAAGAAGCGCTGTTGTTGGAGTTGCAGTTGTTCCATCACTTGCTCCAATTAAAGTGTCCCAAAAGTCTGAGTCTTGTTCATAAGTGCTTGATACTCTAATATTCCATTCTCTTGCTTTTGGAACATTGGTTTGGGGAAACCTTGAGCCAAGTGCATAAACTGGGTCGTTGTTTCTTGTCCAATTTAGTTCAACTGATTGAACGTCTGTGATTGTTGTTCCACTAGGAAATTCAAAAGTTCCATGAGCAAATGTAAAAGGAGCTTCTGCTGGTGCAACTTGTGCTAGTAAACTTGTATCTTTGTCTATTCCAGAGTACCATCCATCCAAACTTACTTTGATTGGGTCTCCGACATTACAAGATATTGATGCGTTGTTTGCTATACATCCTGTCATTGTTTGGTCAGAATCTGTTGCCAAATCAAAACCGTACTGTATTGAAAGTGATGTTTGTGTTGTACTAATTCCACGATTTGCTATTGTCCAAGTGTGGACATAAGGTGTAGCTCCTGTTGATACTGGTATTCCTCCAAGTATTGCTCTAATCCACCATGGGTCTGAGTAAATAAATTCTACTCCCCAAGTTCCTTTAAAGGTTTTGGCTATGATTCTTTGAGCGTCTTGTGAGCCAATTGCATAAATGTATTCTGGGTCATTATCAATGTCGTAAGTTGGTACTCTTACTCCTTGAGAAAATGCCTTGTTAACTGTTCCTGCACTATTAAAAGTGGTTTCCCACCCGTAAGCTATTCTTGCTTCTGTTCCCGCTATAGGATTTGCCATATTTTTCAACTCCGTTAAATCTACTTACGAGTCTCTCGTAATAGTTTTATAATTTTTTCTTTGTGTTTGTAAAAGTCAAGTACTGACTTTGTATTTTCAAGTTTTTTAACAAATTTTTCGTTGGTGTTCTTTATTGGCTTAATGTTTATAGAGCCATTGTCAAAAACTTGTTTTTTCATAAAGTCTTTTGTGAAAAAGGTTATATATAAACTTTTCCCTATACTTCGAAATTGAAACGAGCAAGTAAGTCTATTGCTTTTTCAAACACTTTTCCAGAAAGCTTTGATTTACTTGTTATATCATGTAATAGTGCCGGTCCGATGTTTTTTGGTCTAACTATTTGAAAGTGATAAAAACTAAGCTGTGATTCTTTTACTTTGCTTCTAATTGTTGAAATGAACCCGTCAATATTTTTTAGGTTTGAATCGTATACTTTTACTGTAATTAAAGCGTCACTAAACCAATTTGAGTCACCAATGCTTAGCGCCTGTGTTCTAAATCCTGTTATATCAAATCCTACTCTTGGCACGGATGCTGGAAGATATTGTAGTTCTGGATAATCTGCCCAAACTTTTTCTGTTGTTCCAGAAGAATAATCATAAGTTACAATAACAGAACTATTTTCACTTATTCCTGTTCCAAAAGTAATCGTTGAACTTATTGATTTGTAGTCTGGTGTATAATCGTCATAAGCATTTTTAGTAGCTCTGTCTGGAGTATGTGGTTCTGATGCCAAAACAACGCTTCTTATATTTCTTGCAACCGCGTTGCTTAGTGTAAAAACTGTTTGGTTTGTGGTAGCGTTGAAAACATTTGAAATAGTTGTTACTCCTCGTTGGGTAATGCTTAGAATATCAGAGTTTCTTAAAAATACTACCATTTCTGTTTTTAATTTTTCCATGTCAGTCGTACTCATTTAAACACCTGTTTTAAGTAATTTAATCTATCTGGTTCTGTGAAAAAACTTGAACTTCGTGCAAAGGGCATTGTTTGTCCTGAGCCAACTTCGCCTCTATCTCTTAGTGCTTGCCAAGTATCTAATACTGGTTTCCATTCAGTATGTTCAGAACCTATTCTTGGAAAGTTAAAATCGTTTGCTCTCATAATTGATTCTGTTCCGTATTCTATAAAAGAAGCATAAGGTATTCCGTTTGTTCCTGTTTCAATTTCTCCGCCAGTTTTTGAAGAAAAAAGCGTGGTTACTTTTGAATCAATAGAATTTGCCATTGTTCCGTATTCAGTTGGACACCTATAAATCATTTCTTCCATTAGCATCTGTCCCCATTCTTCCATTGCTTTGTTTAGTTTTCTATCAAAAACTGTTGTGTCAATTTCAACCATTTTTTCCCACCAACTTTAGAGTATAAAATCTATAAAGAGGAGTTCCGTTTGCATAACGATAAACACTTTTACAGTCAGGAGTGAATTCAAAAATTTCTGAATCATAAGTAACTCGGTCTCCAAAAGCAATTGAATCGGTTATTTCCATTATTACATAAGCATCTGCTACTTCTACAATTCCCCACATTTTAAGCGACAGTTCTGAACTGTTTTTAAAGAAAATCCATTGTTTTTCTGAATCCGAATAAGTTATTTCAGAAGCTTGTCCATAAATTGGGTCAAGTGTTATTGAAGCAATGCTTGAAGAAACTGTTACCTTTTGGTCAGCAAAAACTTCATCAAATTCAGCAGTTGTAATTCCCAAACTCAAAGAGACCACCTACTTAAAAGTAGCCCCCAGAAGTGGAAAAAAATTGTGACTTGTACTTTTCTCCAATTAAGGAAACTAAAGAATTTGCTCGGTCAGAAAGTTTGTCTATTGCTTTCAGTCCTCTGTCGTAAAAGTCTCCTTTGTCATACTCTTGTTCTGGAAGCTTGTATCTATTTAGTCTATCATAATTTCCACCCAAGAAATTTACCCAAGCACGAATTGCGGTTAGGATGGCGCTTAGTTCTTGAACATATACAGGAACTGTGGTATAACCATAAGTTCCTCGTATTTTTGCCTTTGAAGGCGAGTACTGTAGCGTTCTTGAGCTTAGTTCTATTAGTCCAATCGTTGGGTCAATAAAGTAATCTGCTGTTTGCCATTGGTTTATTTTCATCATTGTAGAACTTAGTGTTGCAAGCGTTGTTGTTGTGGAAGAGGTTGAAGTTAATAATATGAATTCGGATATTGATTGGATTGGATAGTAGCTTGTAACAATTCTATTTGGTTCTATGTCGTCTGCTCTTTTTGGAAGATAGAGTGAAATGTATTCTGTGAAAGCTGTTTCGTCATCAAAACTTCTGTTGAATAATGAATCGATTTCTGCGTCTGTGAAAGCAATTAATGTTTCAATATTTGCTTGTGAAACTTCGGTTATTGAGAAGCCTCCGAGAACGTAAACCTGTGAGCTCACTGAGTATGCCATAATATCCCTTTGTAATGTTACTCCTTTATTAACTTTTTGTTTTATTATTTTCCTTCCATTTTTTTAACAAGCCAGTATCTGAGTCTATTCCTTCTCCAAATTTGGCTCCTTTTTGCCCTATTCTTCTAAACAACGTCTTGTTATGTAGTGTTTTTCCTTCTAAAAACTTTTCTAATTGATTGTCTTTGTTTCGCTTAATATGTGGCATTAGTGGCGTAAGTGGAGCATTTACATTTGGACCAGTTTGTCCTCTTGTAGGAACTACTCTTTCTGCTATTTCTGCAAGGTTTGTTGAAAGCCCTGAGTATTCTGAAAGATGTGGCTCATAGTGTTTTTCGTCTACAATTCTTCCTTTCCAAAACAAAGAAAGCCCGTCAGGTTTTTCTGAAGCGGTTCCATCGTGAAATCCAAACTTGGTCATATTATTCTTTTAGGAGTAGTTATTAATTAACCTTTGCTTTTCTCCAATCTTCATTTTTTGCCGCTTCCCTTAGTTCTCTAAGAGCAATTTGTCTCCTACTGCCTATTTCTGAATTTAACGCAATCAAATCCAAATTATCTATTTTGTTTCCAATAACCCATTGAAGAACAAAATTTGCAAGCCATACGACTACACAAATTATTCCAACAGTTAAAAGAAGTTGAGTTGCTCCAATTTCTATTCCTGCCATTGTATACAATCTTTCAACTGTCAAAATAACAAGAGAACCATATAGCACAATTTCTTTAACTGGATTTGAAAATTGGTCAACTTCTGCTGAACCAATTCCTCTAATATACCAATGGTGCTTGTACCATATCCATACTTTTTCTTTAGCAGAATAAGTATTCCATTCTTCTTTATCCCAAAGTCTTGGAATTCCAATTTTTTTAGAAATCCGTTCAATTAGAGATGAAATCATAATTATTCAAAATATGGTCCTAAGTCTTTTGCAATTGTTAAAACTTTTCGCATAAACTTTAGTGGGTCTCTTTCAGTAAGAGTTACTTCACACATTTTTATTGCAGAATTAAGACACTCGGCTCTTATTTTAATGTGTTTGGCATTAAGTAAGTCTTTATAATCTGCCATTTTCATCATGACATTTTGTTCACCTGGTCCTTTTGGAGCAAATGCTGGGTCTTTTATGATTTGTTGTTCAACACTTACTATTTCGTATTCGTTTTTTTTGTGGTCTGTTATTCCGAGCTTGTATCCACAACCGGCTTTTATTCCAAGTTCTTTTCTACAAAAGAATTTTCCAGGAAAATCATATAATTCTACTATAAAAATGTCTCCCTCTCGTTTCATTCCTGTAACTGCACCAGTAATATAATTGATTTTTTTTTCTTCTATCATAATAATTCTCCTCCACCATCTTTTTGTGGTAAAATTAATCCAGGATTTGGTTCAACATTGTCTTCAAACCAAAAAAAAGGCATTATGTTTAATGCTCTTCTTCTAAGATTGTTACTTGGTTTTACGTCAGGAATTGGTTTTAAGTCAACTCCTTTAAATAAACTTGAAAGTTTTCCAGCAATCCAAACAATTTTTTTAAGAAAACCAGCGCTTGTTTTTTGTTTAGAAGAAAGTATGTTAACATATGGACCTAAGTCTGCAAGTAGGTCTTCCAAGTTTTGTTCAGGGACTGTTATGTCAAGTAACCTAATTTCTCTAACCATTGGTCCAATGATTCCGGTCTGATTATGAGTTCCTTTATAAGTATATTGTCTGTTTTCTAAATCGTATAAAAATAGTTCGTACCAAATTTTTGGTCCTTCGACTGCGGTTATAACATGCGCTATTCTAACACCCAAGTAATTGGGTAGCGAAAAGAATAAAAAGGGATGGGGTTATTCGCCCCAAACCAAAACGTCTGCGTTGCAAGTATCCCTGCAATAGAATGTGATTTTACTTCCATCAATTACTGTTGAAAGATATGTTGGAATACTACTTGTTGTAGTAACAAATGCTGCTCTAACATTTCCAAAATCAGTTGTTAAAGTATTGGTGTCTGACAAATTTGTTAGTTTATATAGCTTGAAAGGTGCTCCAATTATTTTTTTTGAAGATACTATTGTTGCTGCCGCCATTTTTACTCACCAAAAACCATTACGTCTGCATCTGTTGTTCCAGAACATTCAAATGTTATTGTACTACCTGACACAGTGTATGAAACATACTGTGGTGTAGTTGCTTCAATTACTTGAATGAAAACTGCCCAGACCTTTCCGAAAGGAACAGCCAGTGTATCACCGTCTGTCAATTCGTCAAGTTTGTATAATTTGCATCCACTTATTGAAGTAATACTTTTTGTTGCTATTTCTGTTGCTGCCATTCAAATCACCTTTAATTGCTGTCTCCAATTATTCTAAACACTCTTGTCCATGGTGTTGGAACTGCTGCTGCTACTGATAGTGATAATACTCCA
>DRGT01000114.1 GCA_011055585.1 Candidatus Nitrosopumilus sp.
AACCAAATAACTCCGGATTAATTCCAAGTCAAGTTGTAAAACATTTAAAAGATTCTGGTTTTGCCGAAAAAATTGATCTTTACTTATCATTACCTTCTAAACCAAATTTCGCTAAAATTCAAAAAAAGATTGATGTTAAACCAAAGGGTTTTATCACACAAGTTATTGCATCGACAGATCAAGTTACTAATATTGTGGATGCATTAAAAGCACATAGTTTCAAAATCATTCCAATTGTTTTGTTTCCATCCCAGAAGAATTTAAAATCTGCAGAATTTCTCAAGTTAGATTGGTCAAATTATCAAGATAATGTTCTTGATTTTATAAAAAATGTTCACAACATAACAGGAGATATTCTAATAACATCTCCAAATGATTTTAATGGGGTTCGAATGACCCTTAGAAAGTTAGAAATTTGATATCATCTTATACGCTTGGGATATATCCCAGGTCAGAAGAACTTATTGAAGCAACTCGAAAGAATACATCTAACCTATCATCTCTTTTCTTAAGCGAAACTAAAGACTACATTTCACTACAAAAAAAAGCAAAGTTAGGCTATGTGTGTGATCCACTTCTGCAATGGGATGACATATTCAGACCATTTGCACAGTTAAAATCCGTAAAATTTGCTGCCCTAAATAGAAATTATGAGATGAATACCTTTTACAGAAGATTATCTTTTGAGAATAGCATTACAGGTGGGGGAAATATAGTAAAAACCAACGTAGCATCTACTCTTCTACCAAAAAATAGAGCTGTTTGTATACCAGAACCCTACACATTTGCCGAAAGGCATCTTAGTTCTAAACATAAAACAAAAGATGAGTTTGTAATTGATCTTGCAAAGATGCTTCGAAAGGAAGTATTGTCATTGGTCAAGGCAGGTTTTAAGCTAATCCAACTTGTTGGACCTTCTATTGCATATAATATCAATAAAGTCGACCTAGATTTAGTTAAAGATGGATTAGACATCCTTACTCGTGATGTAAAAGCAACAACTGTTCTTCATTTTTATTTTGGAGACGTATCTAAAAAAATTGAAAGGCTTTTAGATTTACCAGTTTCTGGTTTAGGTTTTGATCCTATCACAACCCCAATAAATGCCATCAAAAAACATAGTTTTTCTGGAAAATCACTTGCTATTGGTTTAGTCAACTCATACACTACTCAAGTAGAAAACAAAAAGAAATGCATCTCTGAAATAAACCAACTTGTGTCAAAAACAAGACCGAAGGAAGTATTTGTGACTACAAATTTTGACTTGGAATATTTACCAAAAGAATTTGCACGAAAGAAAATATTGGTGCTCGGAGAAATTTCGAAAGGAGCTAAAAATGTCTAAAAAGCTATTTCCAACACAAGAGATTGGCAGTCTTAAAAAACCATCACAGTTACTTAAATTAGTAAAAGACCCTGACGTTTCAAATGAGATAAAAGCTAAAAAAAGAAATGATGCTGCTCTACTAAACATTAGGACGCTTGAAGACTTGGGACTCGATATAATTTATGATGGTGAGGTACGAAGAGTAGAGATGTATGAAGAACCTGTGCGATACATCGAGGGTTTTGATTTTGCGGGTAAAGTAAGGTCGTGGGATAACAAGTATTACAACAAAGCACGAATAACGTCTCCAGTAAATTATAAAAACAATTTTCATGAGAATGAATTCAAATTTGTAAAACAAAATGCCAAAAAAGAGATCAAAGTACCTGTTACCGGAGCTTATACTTTAGCTGATTGGTCATACAATGAACATTACAAATCAAAAGAGGACCTGGTAATAGCTTTAGCAAAAAAAGTACTCAGACCATTGATTAAGGATCTAGTTAAGTTAGGAGCAAAAATTATCCAGATTGATGAACCAGCTGGCACGTCACATCCTTCTGAGATGGATATTTTTAGAGAATCAATTAATGAATCGGTAAAAGGAATAAATGCAAAAATCGTAGTCCATGCCTGTTTTTCTGGAAATGACTACAAGGTATTAGCACCACAGATGCCAGAAATAAAAGCACAGCAGTATACTTTAGAGTTTGCAAATAGGGATACATGGAATTTAGGAACAAGTGACAAAGCTCGGAAAGGTTTTCACGTTTTGAAACTTTTCAGAGAACATGGTTTCAAAGGGGAGATTGGAATAGGAGTTACTGACGTACATGTTGATGATATTGAATCTCCAGAACTTGTACGAGATAGAATTTTGTATGCAGCAAAGGCTTTAGGTGATCCCACAAAAATTTATGTCAATCCAGATTGTGGATTAAGAACTAGAACACGAACTGTTGCATTTGATAAGATAAATTCGCTCGTAAAAGGTGCAGAACTTGCAAGACAAAAATTAAAGTAGATTATTTCAAATTAGGTTAGAAAACTAAAACGCTTGAGTTCAAATTGCAGTATATTAGCATCTCCAATTTTGTAAGAGGGGCGACTTTTTTTCAGCATGCAGGAATTTCCATAACATTCGTCTTCATGCCAATTATTGCAAAAGGGGTTACTGAGTCTCTATTTGAAATTGGAATTATTGTAGCTTCGTTTAGTTTTGCGCAAATTTTGTCTGAAATTTACTTTGGAAGAGTTTCTGACAAAAAAGGAATTAGACTTCAATTCATTCGGATTGGATTTATTGGATGTGCAATAACGTTTGGACTGCATTATTTTGCTGACGACACAACACTATTGTTACTTGCAAGAATTGGTGCAGGAATAACAACAGGAATTATGATTCCAGCAATGATTGCATATGCATATGAAGTGAAAAGTGACAAGAAAAAAGTAGCGTCTATAATTTCATTTCACGCTTTGGGATGGTTAGCTGGAATTTTAGCAGCTGGTATTATGAATGATGAAAAATTAATCTTTCTTGTAAGTAGTGCATTTTTTATTATAGGTTTACTTGTAACAACAAAGCTTCCGAACATTACATCTAAGAAGGAAATAGAGCCAGGAACCACTAAAAGAATAATTTCCAAAAATAGATTTTTGTTCCTTTCACTATTGATGCGCCATATTGGAGCATCTGCGGTTTGGACTATTCTTCCAATTTTGTTAATGGACGTAATGGGAGCAAAACTTTACGAAATTTCCATAGTATATGTTTTCAATACAGTAACAGCATTTGTCATAATGAATTTGATGGCAGGAAAAATTAAAATCAAAAATATTACAATGTTCAAAATTGGTATTGGATTAACCATTTTTGTGTTTATAGGATTGTCCTTTATTACAGAGTGGTGGATGGCGATGCCTTTCATGGCATTAGTAGGAGCTACATGGGGATTTCTGTTCATTGGTGGAAACATGCATTTGATGGAGAATAATCCAAGGTCTACATCTACTGGAATTTTCAGCTCCACACTCTCAATTGCTACAGTAGTAGGACCAATAATTGGAGGCTCGATTGCCTTTTTCTTCAACTATGCATTTGTGATGTATTTTGCAATTGCAATAATTGTATGTGCTTTTGCGATTTCACTTAAGGTTAAAGAAGAACTAACAGCTTAATCATATTATGATGGAAATAAAATGTGCAGATTGTGATTGTCTTCCATCAGAATGTAAACAAGCCCTAAAACCAGAAGACTGTCCTAACTGTTCTTTGGAGAAGTGTTGTTGCTGGGAGGCTGTTAAGAATCAATAATGAAAAATTTTACTCTGCTGTTCAATTTGGACAAACACCCATCTATTAACTAAAAATGTTCATCATATTCTGGAGTCAATTTATACCCAAAGAGCTTGCCTCTGCCCAGACCTAGAATTCAACAGGTTCTTTGGGCTCCTTCTTTATCTCAATCCCCATCTTGACATTACTTTGTTCTCAAGACGTTTGAAAACAAAACTATCAACCAAAATTCCAATTCCCATAATTACCAACATTATGGCAATTACTTGAGATACATCACTGAGCTGTCGTCCTACATTTAGCAAAAATCCCATTCCTAAGAATGAAAACAA
>DRGT01000115.1 GCA_011055585.1 Candidatus Nitrosopumilus sp.
CATCGCAAATGTACTCCGCCTCACTCAGAACATGTGTAGTATAGAAAATAGTGAGACCAGATTTGGCCTTATTTTTTAAAAAATCTAACAATTTTCTTCTAGCGGTAGGATCTAGCCCAACCGTTGGTTCATCTAAGAAAAGTAATTCCATGTCATGCATAAATTCACGAGCTACCTGAACTCTTCTTCTTTGACCAATTGATAGATCGTCATTTTTTTTATGTCGAATTTCTTTTAAATTAAATTCTTCAAGTAGCTCTTCTACTCGCTTTTTTCGAATTTTTTGTGGTATATTCCACATCATGCCATATTTATCAAGAGATTTTTCTACTGAAAGAGTTGGTTCGTAGCTTGGTTGTTGTAAAACGACGCCAATTCTATTGCGTATCTGTAAAGGTTTTTTCACTGCATCAATTCCCAGAATTGATAACTGTCCGTCAGTTGGTGGAATTAAGGTTGTCAATAATTTGATTGTAGTTGATTTTCCAGCACCATTTGGTCCTAAAAATCCAAATACTTGTCCAGATCTAACATTCAAGTCTATTCCATCTACTGCTTTTACAGAACCATATGTTTTAGAAAGAGAATTTGCAGTAATGCTGAACATGAATCAATTGCGATCTACTTACTAATTTAGTTAATGAAATTTTTATTAAGAGACCATAATAACCGGTATTAACTTGACAGAATATGAATCTCTATTAGACAAGCTATTAGAACAAAAACCTGAGCTTTCGCGATCTGATATTGAAGAAAGAATTAAACAAAAAAAAGACAAAATTGGAGCGGGTTATCTTACTGATCAAGGTGCACTTTTTCTCATTGCTTCAGACCTAGGTGTATCGTTATCAGAGCCGTTAAAAGTTGAGATGAGTCTAAAGGATTTGTTTGTTGGAGCAAAAGAAATTTCTTTAGAATCTAGAATTTTGAGTCTAGCACCCGCAAAACAATATACTAGAAAAGATGGTTCACCATTTCTTCTTCGAACTATGACTGTTTATGATAATGATTCAACTGCAAGTGTAAAGCTTTGGGATGAAAAAGCAAGTCTTCCTGAAATTGAAGATATGAAGCCTGGAGATCTTATTAAAATAATCAAGGCATATGTAAAATCAGATCTTAATGGCAAACCCACAATCAACATAGGTTCAGGCTCGCACATTGAACCTTCCCATAACGAGAGTGACATACGATCAATTGATGATATTACGGTAGATGTCAGCAAAGTGAAAGAAGGAGATACAGATTTGGCGGTATCAGGAAAAATTGATGGAATGATAAGTTCCATGGAATTTACTAATTCTAGAGGTCAACCAGGAAAGGCTCTAAGATTGAGATTGAAAGGAGATGATGGAAATTCTATAAGAGTTGTTCTTTGGGGAAAAGATGAAAGTAGTGTTCCAAAAATTATTTCTCTTGACGCAAAAGTTCGTCTACTAGGTATTAGAACAAAATCGGGCAATCAAGGATTAGAAATTCATGGAAATGAATCTACGGTTGTTGAGATAGAAGGAAAACAAGAAGCTGAACCAATTCTTTTTAGAATAATATCTATTGCAAAACTTGATTCTGGTAAAACCATGATACTTGGTGTGGATAAGGAAAAAAGAATGTTCAACATTTCTGATTCTTCAGAAAATACCCTACAATTCAAAGAAAATGATGTGGTAGAATGCATGCCCTCAAAAGTTTTTGGTAATTCTATCACATTAGATGAAAATTCTTTTGTTCGTAAAATGGATGATGATTCTACAATTCCAAACAAAACTCAAATTAGAACAAAAATTTCTGATGTAAAAGTTGGAGGAAACTATTGTGTTGAAGCAATTATTTTGAAGGTTCCGGAAAGAAGAGAAGTTCAAACAAAATACGGCGAATCGGTTTTGTTATCAGAGATGTTTGTTGAAGATGATAGCGGTCAAATTTGGATTAAAGGATGGAGAAACCAAGCTAGACTTGTTGACAATTGTTCAATTGGAGAAATAATTTCAGTTACTGGTGTTAATGCAAAATCTGGATTGGAGGGAAGAATAGAGTTAATCTTGTCACCTTTTTCTATAATTTCAAAGAAAAACTAGTAATCCCAAAATCCTCTAGTCATAACATACTGTCTTTCTGCCTCATAGATCTGCTTGTAGAGATTTTCCTCATCTACCATATTTCTTAAAATTCTGGCTGCAGTATCTGCTCCTACTCCATATCCTGAGAGGACGATTAAGGCAGTTTTTCCGAAATTTTCTATTAAAGAAGATACTTTCCAGGCTCGGTCAAATTTGTGTTTTTCATCTGATGAAATTTTTTTTCCTGAATGTTTTTTCTGAATAATTTTAGGCAGATCATAATCTGAGTAAAAAGTTGCAGTAATCTGGCGTGCTTTACAATATGGACAAGATAAAGAATTTTTTATTTCATTTGTTTCTACAACCCTAACCCATTTTCCACATCTTGCACAAACTAATCTGTGTTTTGTTTTGAAAAGTCTTGATTTTATCATATCTAATATTGCTTTATCAACATTGGAAGGTGATGAATAATATTTTGCAGTATGATCTAAAATCGGAATAGCTAATTTAGAAAATTTATCAATATCACACCAATTAATTTGAATTTCATTATTTCGAATTTTTTTTAAAATTTTTCCAGTTCCTTCGATATCATATTTGTCATGAAATAATTCCCTTAAAGCTTCTTTTACTAGTGAAGTTTTTGAGTATCTATCATAAAGAAATCTTGCAGATTTTCTTTCATAAATTGCTTCGCGACCAACTATACCAAATTTTTTAGCAACACACCACGTTCTCCAGTTAACGTTATGAGTTCCAGATAAAGATGCTGTAATGATATTTAGTAAATCATATTCATCTTTTATGACCTCAATCAATAATTTTTCTGAAATTCGAGAATTAGATGATAATGCAATTCTATAAGCATCAGAACGTGCTTCAACTAAATATCCAAGCATAGAAGATAACATTGAAGATAGTAGAGTGGATAATGTTGAGTTAATTTTTGTTCCAAAACATGCATGTAAGACAAGCTTTCCTTCAGATTTTACAGATTCAACAACAATTGTTTTTTCATTTGGTATTGAATCAAAATTTAATTTTGAAAGAATATCATTATGGAGTTTCAAAGAACCGCGTTTTACTTTAGTTCTAAGTAATCCAACTTTTCTAGCCGTGATATACTCAACAGGTATGTTTTCTCCTTCCCAATATGGAACAGTAATGCTGCCTGCTCTAAATGGCTCAACATTTACAATGAATGATTTTTCATCTACATTGAGGATTCGCCATTGCATTCCTTTAAGAACAAAAATATTTCCTGATTCTCCATAATCACCTACAAAACGTTGATCTAAGGTACCAATAATTTTTTTTCCAACTGAATCAAAAACTTTGAATTTCAAAATATCTGGAATTGTTGAAAGATTTTCAAAATAGTATTTAAACGATCTTCCTTTCTTCCAAAAAACCATTTTTTCTTTGTCAAAAA
>DRGT01000116.1 GCA_011055585.1 Candidatus Nitrosopumilus sp.
AAGGGTACACTTGGAGAATTAAATTATGTAGCATGCAGACGAGACAAAGTTGTTTTGGTTAGTTTTCCGTTCCCAATTAGCAAACATTTGTTACTCGTATCTGCTGAACCAAATGTCAGTATTGAAGAATCTTGTGATACAGGATGCAAAACCGCAAAGGCAGTTTTTATTCGCTCTGCAAGTTTGCTTTCAAATAGCAAGAAGATAAAATTAGGTCCTAAGGCTTCTAGTTAGAAGTTTTCATGTCCCATTCAGAAAATAGTTTTGAGTCACCAAATATTTCGCATATTTTTTCTGCAAGTTTTTCAATACTTACATTTGGTTCAGCAGATACGAGTAACAAATGTTTGCTAATTGGGAACGGAAAACTAACCAAAACAACTTTGTCTCGTCTGCATGCTACGTAATTTAGTTCTCCAAGTGTTCCCTTGTGTTCGTAACGCAAGGAAATTTCGATTACTCTGTCCAAAAACCGATTGAATTTTTCTTTGTCTTTTTCTAGTGGTGAAACTCCGGGTTTGAAACCACCAGCGAGTAATTTTCCTGATTCATCGATAATTCCTGCAAAACGGACTCCTTCTTCTTCCATGACGTCCTTGCATCGTACCTCGTAGACTCTGTATTCGCTTATTTCTTCTGCCATACCGTTCTTTCTCAATT
Source organism: Candidatus Nitrosopumilus sp. (assembly GCA_011055585.1). Next base: position 661 of record DRGT01000116.1, read on the forward strand.
TAAGTAAATAAAGATGAGTCGAGTCTAGTATAATTCTGACAATTTTTTTCTTGAAAACTTGACTTTTCTTTTTTTTCTTTCTATTATTAGATAATAGTTAATTATTTCATAGATTTTTTCTTCTGCTGTAAGACCATTCCCATTTGAGATTTGAAGAAAATCAACATAGTCTTTTGCATTTAATTTTATGACAACTTTTCTCAACGGAAAACAGGGCTATTCATTGATAAAATTGGATCATTGCAAACATAATCATGTACTAGTCAGCTAAATCTTAATTCTACAATCATAAAGTCAGAACTACATATAAAAAACAAAAAAACTAGGGATCATTCTACAAATGACGTGTAGAGGTATTTGTGAAAGATATAGGGCAGAAAAAAATAGATATCAAGTAGGAATAAAACGTTGCACTTCTTGTGATGTTTATTTACAATGTCAAGAAATAAGCTGTCCTTGTTGTGGTACTCAGCTACGATCAAAAAGAAAAGCAAGGATTCGTCTGCAAAACTAAATCAGTATCCTCTACTGTTTCTATCTGGCTTGTCGATATTTGGATTTCTAAATCCGTGTTTTTCCATCATGTGGTTTAAGAATCGAATGTCATCTTCCAATTGTTGACCACATACAGAACAGTTAGGCATATCGAAACCAATGAGTTTGTTTCATAAAAATTTGTTTAAAATTAAAAATGCCAGCACTATTGCTTCCCAAGAGCTCTCGCACCTTAGTAACACAATAGCGACATTAGGTTTGACTTCCAAGTTCGGAAAGGGATTGGGTCGCACCCTAACGCTATGGCCGGCTTAAATGTTGTTTTTTGGATGGTATCTATTAACCTAACGCAATTTGATCTGAATTTTTGTCCAAAGGGGTATAAAGCATATTGAAACCGTATATCGTCATGACACATCGTGTAGCGGTACTTGACAAGGAACTTTGTCAGCCAAAAAAGTGTGGCTTAGAGTGCATAAAGTACTGTCCAGTAAACAAGTCTGGAGCAGACTGTATAGTACTTAATGAGGAGATAAAAAAAGCACAGATTGATGAGGATATTTGCAATGGTTGTGGAATTTGTGTAAAGGTTTGTCCTTTTGATGCAATTACAATTGTGAATTTAGCTACAGAGCTTGCAACTGACAAAGTTCATCAGTATGACATTAATTCGTTTAGACTTTACAGATTACCTACTCCAAAAAAGGGCGAAGTTGTTGGATTGCTTGGAAGAAATGGAATAGGAAAAAGTACTGTAATCAATATTCTTTCCGGCAACATTAAACCAAACTTGGGAAATTATTCAGAACCACCAGAATGGGATGAAATTCTGAAATACTATTCCGGAACAGAGCTAAAATCTCATTTTGAAAAGATCAAAGATGGTCAGATAAAGGCTTCAATAAAGCCACAACAGGTATACCAAGTTGCTGATGCATTTGATGGAACTGGCAAGGAATTGCTTGAAAAATATGATGAAAGAGGAGTTTCAAGCCAATTAATCAAAGAATTAGGACTCGAAAACTCGATGGAGCAAAGCTTGAAGGAGCTTAGTGGTGGTGAGCTACAGCGATTAGCAGTTGCAGCTGTAGTTTCAAAGGATGCTGACTTTTACTTTTTTGATGAACCATCTTCTTACAATGATGTTTTTCAGAGAATGCAAGTTGCAAGAACAATTCAAAACCTAACTAAAATTGGAAAGACAGTGATGGTTGTTGAACATGACTTGACACTACTTGATTATCTTAGTGATTACATTGAGGTGTTGTATGGAGAATCAGCTGCATATGGTATTGTGTCTGGTGTGTTATCAACAAAGGTTGGAATCAACATCTTTTTGGATGGTTACATACCAAGCGAAAACGTAAGGTTTAGAGATAAAAAATTCACATTTGATGCTTCATCGTCATCTGGTGAATTTCAAGAAGGAATTGAAGCAATTTCTTATCCTGCACTTGAGAAAAAGTATCCATCATTTTCAGTTTCAATAGAAGCTGGTAGAGTAAGAAAAGGAGAAGTTGTTGGAATAATGGGTGCAAATGCATTGGGAAAAACTACTATGATGAAAATGATTGCTGGTGTTGAAAAGCCAGATTCTGGTAAAATAGACAAGAAGGTGAAGATTGCATACAAGCCACAATATCTTCAAAATGATATTGATGTTGAGGTTGTTTCTGTATTAGACACGGCAAATGAAACCCCAATTGAGGGAAGTCAAGAAGAAGAACAGATTGTTGATCATCTCAAAATAAAAAAACTCTACAACAAATCAATCAAAACCTTGTCTGGTGGAGAACTACAAAAAGTTGCAGTTGCTTCATGTCTTTTACAAAAAGTTGATCTTTATGCACTTGATGAGCCTTCAGCATTTTTAGATGTAGAAGACAGAATTGTAGTTGCAAAGTTTATTCAGAAATTTGTTCGCTCTTATGGAAAATC
>DRGT01000117.1 GCA_011055585.1 Candidatus Nitrosopumilus sp.
CAAAAGATGACCCACGACAAAAAGCAAAGAAAGAATTCAATCATCCAAAAGATACAACAATGAGTATCATATACTGTATGATTGGAAAAACAAAGTATGATCCAGAAGGATTTCAAATATCAAAAATCAAGATGAATAAAAGATTTAGTTATAAAAATTAGTAAATAAAAGATTTGGCATTCAATAATAATTGTTCTTTATAAACAATTTTCATTATTTAATAAATTTTGAAGTTCACCTTATATGTCATTTTCACTTATGATAATATGATGAAACGAAATTATTATCACATAATATTTGGAATCATTGCACTAATCTCTTTGACAAATATTGCGTATGCTGAGGAATTAACCTATGAACAAAAAGTATTATTCACATCTGAAAAAGAACAAATCATAGGTCATATTATTTCAGCACTTAGTTCAATACAAAATGAAGAATATGATATTGCCAAAATGCACCTAATGCATCCATTAGCAATTAATTTCCCCATAATACAATCAATTGTTTCAGAAAATAATTTAGATATTAGTAAATTAGAATTAACTTTAAAGACTCTAACATATGTAGATCCTAAAAATGATTACAATTTAATCAAATACAAACTCAAACCAATATTTCAAATATTGTCAGAAACAGAGCAAACTGTAGTTGGTGAAAAATTACTAAAGGATACGGTATTTCAACTTAAACTAATAGAATTGCTTTTAGAAAAATCCATGAATCATCATAAAGAGTATTTGGAATTAGATGGTGTTGCAAAAGAGACAAAGAAACAAGATAGTTTGAGCCTTGCAATAAAATCACACATGCTACTAACCAAAGTATCCATTGAAGACAATGATATTAAAAATGATTTTATAGAGTTGTTTGAATCATATGCTACCAATTTAGATAAAGTGCCGTTATTAGAACAGAAAATAATTGATAAAATTAATAAAAAAATTGTTGAAAATGGAGGTTTATCAAAATACAATGATAAGCCAACAATTTTTCTAAAAAAAATCAATTACTTGTCAGATAATAGTCTAATAGTGTTTCATGCTCAAAACTTTGAAAAAAATCAAACATATACACTAGAATATTTTTCACCTAATACTGATAAAATTAAGTTAGTAGAAGGGGAAACTAGTGAAGATGGAACAATTAAGGTTAGTTTAGAATTTTCTCAAAATACTACACAGTCATATTTTGTTTCAATTTCTTCAGGAGATATTGAAATCTATGAAGTATTATTTCCAGAATAAATAAATTATTCATGTGAGCTTCTCTGATTCAAAGTCAGGATTTCTATTATCCCTACCTTTGATCTCATCAAATATTATTTCAGTCCCATGACGGATAATTCTAAAAATTTTGTTAAACTTTTGTTTGCCATCCATTGTCTTTCCAACAAAAATTAGACATTCTTCTTTAGAATCGTCTTTTATTATATCACCCCACTTGTACTTTTTTGCGTATTCATCAAGTGTCTCATGTGTCACTTTTTTCATCCAAGCCTCACTTGCAATAACATACATCTCTGGAGATTCATTATCAATTATTTGCTGTGCATAGTCCATTGGTGAGCCATCAGTGTACAAAAATGGTTTCATGCTAATTTCTCCTTTCTTGTATGTAATAATTACAAATGGCATATCAAGACATAGAGACTCTTGCATTTTTTTAATATGAGCATCAACTATATTCTCACAGAATTGCTTAAAGTTCATTTATCCTACCTTCCAAGTTTCAGGTCGATTAAGATCTGCATCAAGTGTCATCTTTATTTTGAGTATTTCCCTGATAGTTTCAATTGTAAAAATTTGTTGTGCCCCAATCATCATTCGTGGAATACCAACTGGAATAAAACCAATAGCAGGATTTTTTTGCTTTAAGAATTTGATTGCCTGCTGTAATGTAAAGTCTACACAAAAGTACAAGTGTTTTTTATAATCACCATCCCAAATCTCAAACTCACCTTGAATTATTCCACCAGTCACTGAAAAACGATCTGCACAATCAAAAGATTCTTTTTTCATTAATTTCATTATTGGAATCATTTGTTCAAGTGGGATTTCTATTGCCATATTATACATATCAAAGGGACCATCAATTTCTGCTAAACTATGTGTTGCATCAAGTTTATCATGTTTTCCATAATAGAATTTCCAAGGCTTGTGATCATCTATCTTATCTTTGATCAATGTCTAAATTTACTCCATGTTCAGATAGATAGTCTGCTGAGAACTTTGCAGCAGACGGAAATGTTTTTTTTATCTCATCTGTCTTTTTGTCAATGTCATATTTGTTGATTATTGTTTTTAAAATATCAATTAACAGATTCTTGTTGTAGGGATCTGCTCTTTTCCATGTTACAAAAAGTGAATATACAAAACCACCACCTCCAGTATCTAGTTTGAATTCACCAATAGCATTCTGATTTTTTTCATACATCATGCAAAGACCAACTATATCTTCAATGATTATATACTGCTGCATAGGATTATAGTTTTCCCAGTTAATCATTGCATCTTCTGAGTTTTGGCAACTGATTGAATCATCTTTCTTAAATTAATCATAGTTTTTTTATCATCTCCACAATCATTAATGGTTCCACATAGATTGGGATTATTTAGAATGAATTTGTTTTTAATATCATTAGTTGAAATATTTTTAAGAATATAGATCATTGGTTTGCCTAAATCAACTGCATGTTGCCATTCTGTTTGTGCTCTTTTATCATTAAACCAGTCCTTTGATATGAGAAAAACTGCAATATTTGTTTTATCTAATGCATGTAATGCTCCTTTTGGATTATACTCAAACTCCCCTGATGTTTTTACACAGAATTCTAGATTATCATCTTTTTCTACCAACCGATGTTTGTTTATTGTAAATGACATTAGATAGTGCAGTATATTACAAGAATCACATTCAAATGCATGATTACCAGTTTTGACTCCCTGTTCATAACTTAGCTCAAAATTAGGATCTAAATCTTCAATTTTTAAATTACCAATAATTTTGAGCATTCTTTTTTTGTGTTCCTCAAAATTTTCAGGAGTTAAAGGATTCATTCTACTAGAGTTGGCTCCTCTGAAATTCCAAGAGCTAGTCCATAACAAAATTTAGGATTGTATGGGGATAGAAATGAATTATATCGGTCTAATAGTTCTGCAAATGTTTCAAGTGTTGTATCTATGGTATGATGTACTGCAAAACCCCTTCTCTGTTCTTCTATAAAATGTCCGTTAAGATGGTATCTCATTTCTTTTTTCTCCTTTGTGGTGCTCGCTCAAGTGACAACCTGAATCTTTGATTGGGATTGCTCATCAATTCACTAACAATTTCTTGTATGTAGGATTCATACTCTATGTTAAAGTAAGCTAGTATCTCATGTCCTTTACCGTAAATTTTTGTCATGCTTTATCCTCCAGTGATTCTTTTAGTTGTTGTGTACTTGCTTGCGTGTAAAATTCTACATTTTTTCCATCAAAGTTCATTCCAATTATTTTACCGCCTCTAGGATCTTTTTCAATTTTTTCCATGAATCGTTGAAGATCATATGCACGATAAAACCAACCCTTCTGAAATGGTACATTTTCAGAATTAACAATCCAAAATTCTTTTTGACTCAATAGAGTGACTCCTTTTTTGATATGGTGACATTTCTAGGATCAAAGAGTACAATACTGCTAGCATCCCAAGTATTGAATATGGTATGAAAGTGCAAGTCAGATGAATTCTCATAGTATATCCCATCACAGATATTCATTGCCTTACCCCATACTGTACGTGCATTTACAAGATTACCTTTTTGTAATTGTCTTATTTGATAACTTGAAATATTCATTAAATCACTTAGAGGAAAAGAAAAAGAATACTCTGGAAAAATATTATACTGTTTTAGTTCAGGGATTAGAAACAAAAAAAGTTCATCAGCATCAGGAACTGTAGATATTCTAATAAACAAAAGATTAGGTTTTAGATAGACATTGCATACTGTTGATTCTTCTACATCTATGAATTCCTCTCCAGTACACCATCGCTCCCAGTCTCCATTAATTGATATCCAAAATCCAGGAGGTTTGTATAGTAATGCAGTATCTCCCCTCTCTTTAATTTTAATGCCATTACTCACCATACCATGATACCCATCATGAGATGTTAGATGTGTGAGATTCTCAGTGATACACTGACTGTTAATATAATTCAAATTTTTCTCCTATCTTTGCGATTGAATTTTCGTCCCATTACACTCATCAAAAGTTCTGATTCCATTTCCAAAAGTAATTGTGCATCACCCTTTTCAGAACCCAATGTCGAAAACCCACTATCTATTAATCTCTGATCAATCATTATTTTCAAATCACCGCCTTCAAGGGATTCTTGTTTTGCAGAAAACCAACCAGTCAATGCACAAATCAGATAGTTTCTTTCCATCATCACGTAGCTTTTTGCTTTGTCTCCTGACTGTAGAGTTTTTTTTGAGATACTGCTGCCTCCATTGCATTTGAAAACATTTCAATTATTCCCATAGGATATTTTTCAGGATACAAAATCATATCCTCAAGCTTGTCATGTGCCAGCCAGTGACCATCTAGTGCATCTTTTTGGTTGTTGTATCTTGCTTGAAATCCTAACCATTTTCTGTTTTGTGTATTTTGAATCATTGTCTCATAAAAATATCGACTATCCATAATATCCTCAAAAAAGTTTGGAGAACATTGTGGCATCTCAAGATGAGTTGTGTAAATTACAAAAATATCCTTAAATGATTTTAGTTGCCATTTTCCCTCATGAAATAGCTTACCACATTTCCCACATGCTGTAGTCTTTCCATAATTTTTATCACCATTAACCCAGACAGAGTAAAGTGCATGAAACTCATCCATAGTATAATTTGTAAAACAACAAGAACACTGGAATGCAATTCTTTGTTTCCATTTATCATTAAAGTTCAATGTTTAATGGCAACCTCTCTGAACTTTTTCTCATCAGTCTTTATGAGTAAAAGTTTTGATAGTAATTGATCCCCCACTGGCATCTCCAAGTCTTCAGAAACTGCACAAAGCTTGTGAGAATAGGTACCTTTTTTCTTTACATCAACCATTGCGTTTGGATCTTTCTTTACAATGAATATCACCTCATCATCCATCTTACTTTGAATGGCAAGCTCTCCATGCAATTTCAAAGAGTCATACTCTTTTTTGGATAACCACTGATGCAATAGTTTCTCTGACTTTCTCTTTGCTCGAAGTAGAACCATGTCTTTTTTTGACATTTGTTTTTTGATTTCTTTTGTAGGCTCCTCAAAGATTTGCATTAATGCATGGCGAACCTTTCCTAGTCTACCAAAAGTGCCATTAAATGAAAGTGTACTAGTTGCAGTACTCCAACTAGTAAACGCGTTTTGTAATTGATTACTGGTTCCATTAAAATAAAATCTCCTGTGTGCAGTGGAATTATCAGTTCCTGATGAAACTCTGACCTCAGCATTTAGAAATGTAGTATCAGGATCATTCCAAGCAAAATCCAAAGTAGTAGTTCCTGCATTTGCTGTATTGTTAAATCGAAGATTCCCAGTAAATGCAGTTGTACCACCACCTGCATTACAAAAATAATTATTTAGTGTTGTAACTGCCATTATAATTTCACCTTTATAATATTGATAACCTCTTCTTCAAAACCGCAGTGAGGACAAAATAATGGAGTGTGTCCTCCATTTTTCTTTGTACTATTCCCAGTAGAGTCTTTCATTTCTTTGTATGGTGTGTCATACTTGTCATTCCCTGAGCAATCCATTTGAGAGCCTTCTCGATTAAATTTAACACGACCTTCTTCTTTGGTTTGTTTTGAATAATCAATTTGTCCTGCAAATGCATAATGTGGTTTTGTGTGATATTTTTTGCAACTAACACATGTCCAATCACGAGGAGGATAAACTGGCGATACACCAAATGGGTATTTAGTTCCCATCTTTAACCACCAATCACTGGAGCTGCTAGAAGTTTTTGTCCTTGTGTTAATAGGAATCTATCAAGATCCACATTATCAATATCATCTACATTTGCAATCTTATCTAGTGTCTTTTGTTCTGCTTTACCACCATACAGTATCCAACCTTCCTTGATTCTTTTTCTAAGATATGTTTTAATTTTTTTTACTGCATCAGGATCAGTTGGATCATATTTTCTATCCTTGTCGCCAAATCCTTTGGCCATTACCTTTAGTGTATAAAGTTGTACTGTCTTACTCAATGTCTAAATACCTCTAATGATTTTTTCTTCTTCTTGAGTTGATTACGCTGATTACTTTTGCATTCTTCAGGAGTGTGTTTGGAAGCTCGAATTAGGGCATCACACTTTGAGCATTTGATATAAGTATGTAATTCACCCACTACACTCTCACCGCAGTATCATTATTCTCAACAAATGTCACTGGAGGGCAAACCTTACTGTGATTAGATTTCAGATAAGCCAAAAGCAAGCTTGGATTCTTTGGAAGTACTGGAGGGTTTTCTTGTTTCTCTTCTCTTTTAGCAGTCCACTTTGCAATATATTCAAAGAGATACTTTCCCCATAACTGAAATGATCCTACTGAATACTGAAAAATAGCCATCAAATAATCTCCTTGAAGTAAATTAACTGTACCCCAAACTGTAAAAACTCCAATAACAACTAATTTTATTATTTTTGTATTTCTTCGAGATTTTTTAATATCAAATGGCTTTTTCTTTCTTTGAGGAATTAGATTCTTAATTATTGCAAAGGGAAATAATACAGTGGACATAACAACAGCCCTACAATAGGGACAAAAGTTAATTCTCTTGGGAGTAAATGTATAAAATTCATCGTCATGATGCATGGTTAAGAAAAAACTATTGTGAGCTTTTTCTAGATTCTCATCATTTGGATGTTCTTTACGAGCTTTATCCTCCATTTTATGTAATTTTTTTACCATTTTGTCATGATCAAAATGCTTTTCAAAAAAGAACAAGTTGCCAAAAACATACATCACAAGCTTGTAATGCCATGAATTTGTTCTAAAAACAAACAATTTACTTTTGTAATAATTAATTACTTTTAATTGGAGATTCAGTAATTATTGAATGCAGTATACATTGAAAATACTTTAAAGAAAAGATAAAAATTGTAAATAGATGA
>DRGT01000118.1 GCA_011055585.1 Candidatus Nitrosopumilus sp.
AGTGGAAAGCATGTTTCTACTGCAAACCCAATTATAGATGCCACATTGCCAGATGGAAGTAGGATTAACTTAACTTTAGGCCATGAAATTACAAAACGTGGAAGTACTTTTACAATTAGAAGATTTAGAGCAGACCCTATCACAGCAATTGATCTTGTTAAGTTTGGTACAATGTCTTCAGAAATTGCTGCATATCTTTGGTACGCTACAGAAAAAAATGCGACAATGCTTGTTGCAGGTGGAACTGCAAGTGGAAAGACAACTGCACTAAATGCACTTACATCATTTATCCGACCAGGACAAAAAGTCGTCAGCATAGAAGATACTCAAGAACTTAACTTACCAATTGAGAATTGGATTCCAGCTGTTTCTAGACAAAACTTTACTGATGGAAAAATTGGAGAAATTAATCAATATGACTTACTTAGAGCAGCATTACGTCAGAGACCAGATATCATTATTGTGGGAGAGACAAGAGGTAGAGAGGCATATACTCTATTTCAGGCAATGGCAACAGGCCACGGAGGATTTTCTTCCATTCACGCAGACTCTGTTAAAGCAACGCTCACTAGACTTGCATCATCACCGATGGATGTTCCAAAACAGTTGATTGCCAACACTCTAGATATAATTACTTTACAATTAAAAATCAGAGTCAAGGATCGTTCAGTTAGAAGAATTATTCAAATTTCTGAAATAGCAGGAATAGATGAGGAGACAAGCACAATAAAAACTCATGATTTTTTTAAATGGGATCCAATTACTGATGTTCATAAATGTTCAGGAAACAGCATAGTATTAAATAAAATTAAAGAAAGAATAGGAGAAAGTACAGAACAAATCAATGAAGAGTTAAGAAAACGAAAGTTAGCAATAGAATGGATGGTGAAAAACGATATAAGACAACAAAAGGATGTCGCAAGAGAAGTTCATGAGTTCTATTCTGATTCTGAAAGATTCTCTGAAAGAAAACGAATAGGAATTTAAAATGGCCACTGTGACAAAAAAAAATAGGAGTCGAGCTCAAAAAGTTGACACTGTGTCTTCTCTTCAGATATATAGCTATAAACTGTTAAATGAACGTGTTCAATTTTTGTATCCTAAATTAACAGGATTAGAAAAGACACTCAAACAGGCAATGATGCCAATGCCATTTGATGTTTATGTATGCAGTATAGTATTTTTCAGTTTGCTAGCTGCAATTTTTGGTGCAGTTATAGGTATAGGAATTTCAATATTTATGAATGTGCAACCAGTTGCTTTTGCAGTATTACTTCCAATAATTGTTGGTGCCGGACTTGGACAATTGACATTTTTTATTTTACAAATATTACCCGCAATTCATGTGAAAAATAGATCATCAAAATTGACTGAAGAGCTTCCTCATTTTATTGGCTACATGGCTACTCTTGCCACAAATGGTCTTTCATTAGAAGGAATTTTCAAAGCAATAGCAAAAGAAGATACTAATGAAGAGATTGTGAAGGATTCTAAATTCATTACAAGAAATATTCACATTTTGGGAATGGACTTACTTACAGCTATTTCTGATCTCATTAAACGTACTCCTAAAGGCCCATATGCAGAGTTACTTGAAGGTGCAATAATTACAACTCAAACTGGTGGGGATTTGAAAGAATATTTTCTTGCTAGTGCGAAAGTTCAGCTTGCAGAAAAGAAAATGAATTTGAGAAAAACAACTGAATCACTGGGAGTAATTGCTGAGATGTACACAATTTTATTGATTGTGTTTCCACTTATGGCTGTCATAATGTTGTCTATTATGGCAATTATGAGTCCAGACTTGGCAGGTTTTGATCTAATCACATTAATGAATTTACTTACCTATGTACTAGTTCCATTCTTTGGAGTGTTAATTCTTTTCATGATGGATACAATGGTGCCAAAGAGGTAAGAAAAATGCAAAAATCAGAAGCAACAAAATCAAACAAAAAAAATTCATGGAATGATGAAGAACTGCCAAAACCATCCATATATTATTCTGATAAATTCAAAATTGGAGTTGCGTCTCTGATTGCGGCTATTTTCATATTTTTTGTAAGTAGCACTATTTCTGATATGTATTCAGAAAGCAACAACATTAGAGACGTTGGAACTGTATTTGCAATTTTAGCTGGAGTTGTTCCATTAACTCTTTTACAGTTAAGAGAAGCTCAAAGAAAAGATAGTGTTGATAGAAACCTTCCTCTATTTCTTTTAGCATTAACTAGTGCAGTTCAGAGTGGTGCAAATCTAATCAAAGCAATTGAACATACAGCAGATAGAAACATGGGAGCATTAACTCCTGAACTAAAAAATTTACGTGCTAATATTAGTTGGGGAATGCCAATGGATGAGGCACTAAATAATTTTGCAAATAGAACCGGCACTCGAATGTCAAGACGTGTTATTATCCTCTTAGAAATGGCAATTAATGTTGGAGGTGATATTGCAAACAACTTGGAGATGATTCAACAACATGTTACCGAGTTGCAAAACATAGAAAAAGAAAGAAAATCTAGTCTTGCCCCATATACATATACAATTTACATTGCATTTGCAGTATTCATTGGAATCAGTGTAATTTTATCCACACAGTTCTTTTCAGAAATTGCAAATGTTCAAGTTTTACTTAGAGATAGCGTAGTCCAGGGACAAACTGGAATGTTTAGCTCATTAGCAGATCTTGATATTGGGGGATTAGACAAAATTTTATTTAATATGGCTATTATTCAAGCAGTATTTGGGGGCTTGGCGGCAGGAAAAATTGGTTCTGGTAACTATGTTTCCGGAATCAAACACATTGTAATAATGGTTATAATGGCAGTTATTGCATTCAATGCGTTTTAGATTTTAACATCCATTCCACGTTGTGATTTTACAATATACTTGTCACGAATTTTTACACTAACCCAATCAATGACTAACACGACAGCAAGAACAACTAACATGAAAACTGCAGCTTTTCCATATTCAAAGAATTTGATATAATTGATAATGTAAAATCCAATTCCTCCTGCACCAACT
>DRGT01000119.1 GCA_011055585.1 Candidatus Nitrosopumilus sp.
ATCTAATTTTTGATCAAGTTTAAAGAACTTTGTTGAAATTTCATTAAACTAGATTTTGTAGATCATATTTTGATTTGATTTGGACCTGTAAAGTTCGTATCAAATGTTAATGGAAAAATCTCTAATTGCGTTTGCCTTTACCACTGTTACCGCCGCCTTTGCCGCTGTTACCGCCGCCTTTACCACTGTTGCCATTATCGCCTTTGCCTTTACCGCTGTTGCTTTTTCCTTTGTTACTCTTACCGTCGTCGTCATCGTTTGAGTTGCCATTACCATCATTTTTCTTATGATTTTCTTTTATTTTTTCTTCAGCCCACGTTTCAATATCTTTTAACAATTTGGGCGTTATTGTTTCACCATCTATTTTCGCGGTAAATAACAAAGTCTGTTTTAGTAAATCTAATTCAAATAATTTGAGATCTTCAAGTCTTTCGTTATCCATAACGAATCGATTTTTTTCAATGCCTATTTGATTTTTAATTTTTTGAAGTTGTTCTTGTGCGTTTACAAACTGTATTGTTGATTGTATTTTATTTTGGAGTTGTTCTTCATTCTCAGCCTTGTTAATTTGTATTTGCATTTTGATTGCAGCTTTGTTTAGTTCATGAAGAATGAATTTTTCTGAAACTGTTAGAGTATCTCCATAGAATGCTTCTACATCTTTAATAAACTGATTAAATACTGATTGGAATGCTAATTTGATGTTTATATCTTCATATTCAAATAGTTTGTATAGATCTGCAGCTTGTAAAATTAAATCTCCTACGTCTGAATCAGCATTCAGGTTTTCACGTATTGTTCTCAATAAATTAATTGCTTCATTCAGCGTTTCATTATCAGTAAGAATCTCATCCGAAAATTCTTGAAATCCTAATTCATAATCTTCACAAGATCCTATATGATCACCATGAGCTAGATGAGTATCAACTTCACTCATTGAAACTTGAATCTCTTGTGGATTATCTGTATTTCCAGGGGGCATATGACAAATTACAACTGGTGTATCTTCATTAATCACATCTGAATTATCTACTAGTGTAATTTCTGGTTCTATTTCGGAGTTGGTGCAATGAGCAATTTCATGTATTACAATCGAGTCAACATCAGGAATTGTTGAAGAATTAACTAACCAACCATCTGGTATGGTCCAAGCAAAATTATCTTGCGTTTCAAAAGAAACAAAGGGTACATCACAGATGCTGTTACTATCTATATCGTAACATCCTTCAGATGCTTGATCAAAATTATCCCAATAATTTCCTCCTACTGGCAAGTCACGATTGAAGATATTGCTACCACTAGTATCGCTAACTACGCCTATAATGATCCCATATTCTATGACATATGACTGAATTCTGGCCTCATTTGAGTTGGAGATAAAGTTGTTATTGTATATCTTGTTGTTTGTACTTTCAGTTATTTCAAATGGGGAGTCATTATTTGATATTGTATTATAATTGAAAGTGTTGTTGTCGGAATTCATAATCTGTAATGCTACTGCGTTTGACGCAATTTCGTTTTTGTGATTAGAAATTTCATTTCCTGTAATACTATTGTCATTTGAATTCAAGAGTTTAATTCCCCAGAGATGAGTAGAGTCTACATTGTTTTTACTAATAATATTTTCATTGGAACCCAACATCATGATTCCAGCAATGCAATTGGTACAAGATTCCACAGTATTTTTAATTAAAGTATTTCCGCTGGAACCAGAAAGCAAGATAGCTTCATTTCCACTAACTGTGTTTTCTATTAGAAAATTATCATTAGAACCATTAATAGAGATTCCACGATTACTTTGACCTTCGGAAATTCCAGCGGTGTTTCCAGTCAGAACAGTACCATGAGAGTTGGAAATGTTTATTCCATCATCTGAGTTATCGTTTGCAGTATTCCAATTTATCGTAACCCCAGAGGAAGAAGTGATTACAATACCATCAGTGCCAGAGTTTACAGTATTACTAGTCAGAGTAGCAACGCAAGAATTACTAATGTGTATTCCAGTTTCAGCGTTTGTTATAAAATTGTTAATGAGAGAAGTATCGCTAGCAGTAACAGCAATTCCAGTTCTAAAATCTAAGATTTTCATGTTCTTTACAGTAACGCCTGTTGTTCCACTAACATCAACACCAATATTTTCAACTTGACCAAGAGTAGTTAGACTAGTTATTGTATGTCCATTACCATCAAGAGTTATTCCATCTGCAACAATTTTAAAACAAACTTGTGAAGAAATGAGATCATAATTTAAGACATAAGTTTCTCCTGGAATGGCTAAAGTGCCACATTGAGATAATGAAATATCTGGATTAGCATAAACATCACTAATCATCGATGGAATCAATAATGCTAAAGCTATTAGTATACCACTAATTAGATACCTGACCTTACCCATTTGTGACTACTTTTCAAAAAAATTTTACTTATAGTTAGTCAATTGTCATATGACTTTGTTACACTTTTTGAAAAATTCGAACCTAAAATTTTTGGTGTAATGTTTTGGTGTTACAATAATAGCCTCCCAAATTAAAATTTCGTTCCTAAAAATTAATTTTGCATTTTAGTTTATTCTAAAAATTTTAATCTGATCAAATAGTATCAAATGTATGAACTTGAAAGGTATGGTGCCGCTTGTAATTTATGATAACCAATGTTATCTTTGCACAAAATTTGCCAAAGTTGTAAACTTTCTTGCTAGAGGAAAACTACTTCTTGTTGGTCATTATTCTTCGCTTGGGGAAAAACTTCGAAATGAGATTTTAGATTCAAGTGCTCTTGAAATGTTTTGGTTTGTTGACGAAAAGACAGCTTATGGAGGAAGAGCTGCACTTGGACCTTTGTTTAATGCTATTTTATACTCAAAAGGTTCAAAAGAAAATGCTGTCAGTATTGAAGAATCTTGTGATACAGAATGTAAAACCGCAAAGGCAGTTTTTATTCGCTCTGCAAGTTTGCTTTCAAATAGCAAGAAGATAAAATTAGGTCCTAAGGCTTCTAGTTAGAAGATTTCATATCCCATTCTGAAAATAATTTAGAGCCACCAAATATTTCGCATATTTTTTCTGCAAGTTTTTCAATACTTACATTTGGTTCAGCAGATACGAGTAACAAATGCCTACTAATTGGGAACGGAAAACTAACCAAAACAACTTTGTCTCGTCTGCATGCTACGTAATTTAGTTCTCCAAGTGTACCCTTGTGTTCGTGACGCAAGGAAATTTCGATTACTCTGTCCAAAAACTGATTGAATTTTTCTTTGTCTTTTTCTAGTGGTGAAACTCCGGGTTTGAAACCACCAGCGAGTAATTTTCCTGATTCATCGATAATTCCCGCAAAACGGACTCCTTCCTCCTCCATGAC
>DRGT01000120.1 GCA_011055585.1 Candidatus Nitrosopumilus sp.
GTAATAGGAATTTCAAATACTGATAATATCACCTCTAAAGTTGATTTAATAATTCCTGCAAATAATAGAGGAAGAAAAGCGCTTGCTACAGTCTATTGGTTGTTAGCTCATGAGATTTTAGTCGAACGTGGTGAACTCAAAGAAGATCAACCATTAAAATACGAAATAGATGATTTCGAAACCAAGATTACTGAAGAGGAAATAGAATAATGCAGATTAGAACACCAGCAGTAGCTGGAATGTTCTATCCCGGTGAAAAAAACGAATTAAAAGAATCAATACATCAATGTTTTTTACATTCATTTGGTCCGGGAAAACTTCCTCCTACTGAAGAGAAAAAGAAAATTTATGGCGTAATATGTCCTCACGCAGGATACATATATTCAGGTCCAATAGCTTGTCATTCTTTTTATTCAATTTCATCTGAATCGCCGGAATTGTTTATTATTATTGGACCAAATCATTGGGGAGTTGGGTGCAATGTAGCTGCAATGAAAGATTGTAGTTGGGAAACTCCTCTTGGTCAAGTTGAAGTAGATTCAGATGCAGCTTCTGAATTATCTAAAATTTCTAATATAGTTGATTTAGATTTTTTTTCGCATACTAAAGAACATAGTCTTGAAGTACAAGTTCCAATGTTACAAGAAGTATATTCAAAATTCAAGATTTTACCAATAATACTAATTGATCAAGAAAAAAATGCTGCAGAAGAAATTGGTGAGGCGGTCGCAACTATTTCAAAACAAAAAAATTCAATGATTATTGGTTCATCGGATTTTACACATTATGAACCAAATGAATTTGCACATGATCAGGATAAAGCATTGATTGAGCCAATACTTGATTTAGATGTTGATCAATTCTACAAAGTTCTTTATGAGAAAAATGTAACTGCTTGCGGATATGGTGCAATAGCATCAACCATGATAGCCTGCAAAAAACTTGGGGCCACTAAAGGAGAATTGCTCAAATACGCTACGAGTGGCGACGTGACTGGCGATACGAGTTCGGTGGTTGGATACGGGTCGATAATTTTTACTTGACTTCTAAAGCATCTGCTCCAGGCAAGGTTATCCTGTTTGGAGAACATTTTGTTGTATATGGAAAAAAAGCTATTCTTGCTACAATTAATAAAAGAGTCACAGTAACTTCTGAAAAAATTAATGAAAACAAAATTTCAATAAAATCAGATTTAGGAGAGCTAGTAAAACCAGTTACTGAATCAATTGAAAAAATTAATTCTCCATTGAAACCATTTTTTTATATAGCAAAAGAAATGCTTCAAAAATTTAATTTTGATGGTGGGGTAAACATAGTAGTTGAATCTGAAATTCCTTCAGGTATTGGTTTAGGTTCATCTTCAGCTTGTTGTGTAGCAGGTGCAGCATCTATTTCAAATCTATTTACAGAACTTTCCAAAGAAAATATCATTGATCTTGCAATAAAAGCTGAGCAAACAATCTTCAAAGATACATCTGGTGCAGATTGTACTGTATGTACCCATGGTGGAATAATCGAATATGATAAACAAGGGGGTTTTAAAAAAATTAATTCACCGAATGATTTCACTTTAATCATTTTAAATTCTGGTCAAGCTCACACCACAAGTGTTACAGTTTCTAAAGTAAAAGATTTCAAAGAAAATAACGAAGAAAAATTTTTATCTTTATGTGAAAAAGAAGATGTTCTTATTGCAAATGTCAAAGAAGCACTTAGAAAAAATGATCTTAAAGCAATTGGAAAGAGCATGTCAGAAAATCAAAACTACTTAGAAGAAATTGGAATTTCAAATGACAAAATTCGTGAAATGATAATGTTGGTAAAAAATTATGCTTATGGATCAAAAATCACTGGTGCAGGTGACGGTGGATGTATCATAGCATTAGCTGATGTGATTAATTTGGCTGATGTTATGAAGAACCTTCAAGTTAAAAATTACGAATGTTTTTCAGTGAAAATTGATTCAAGAGGATTAGATACTTTTTAACTACGTATTTGTGTCAAGACAACCATGATTCTTATCAAACTTGGGGGTTCCATTATTACTAATAAGGAAAAACCTCTATCAGCAAGAAAGGGTTCTATAGATAAAATTGTTAAGGCATTAAAAAAAATTGATGAACCTATTGTTGTTGTACATGGTGGAGGTTCCTATGGTCATTATTGGTCTGTAAAATATAACATGCATACTAAGCCTGCAAACTACAACATACATGGTGTATCTGTAGTGAAAAATTCAATGATTGAATTAAACAAAATAATTCTTGATTCATTTTTGAAAAATAGATTAAATCCTTATTGTTTACCTCCAACTGATTTTATTTTTCGGAATAAACCAATTACAAAAAAAATTAAAGAGATTTCAAAAATTGCAAAATCAAATTTAGTTCCAGTAACTTTTGGTGATGCTTTGTGGTATGAGAAAAAGAAATCTTACATATTATCTGGGGATCAAATTATGTCCATCCTAGCTAAAATTTTAAAACCAAGCTTGTGTGTTTTTGTATTGAATGTAGATGGACTGTATTCTGATCTAAAAACAAAAAAACTAATTCATGAATTAAAAGGTGAAAAACCATTAATTATAAAATCTTCAAAAGATGTTACGGGGGGAATGAAACGAAAAGTTGATGAAGCTACTAAAATTTCTAAAAACGGTATGAATGTGTTTTTTGTAAATGGAAATAAACCCGAAAGAATTGTTGATGCAGTGAAAAGAAAAAAATTTCGTGGAACTTTGTTCAAGGTGCGATAAAATGACAGAAAATGTTATTCTTGTTGATGAAAATGATAACAAAATTGGTTTGGAAGAAAAGGTAAAATGTCATCTTCCAAACGGAAAGCTACACCGTGCTTTTACTGCTCTTTTGTTTGATAAAAATGGAAGATTAGTTTTAACAAAAAGAAGTTCTGGTAAAATGCTCTGGCCAGGAGATTGGGATGGAACATTTGCTAGTCACCCAAGAGAAACAGAAACATACATTTCATCAGCAGCGAGAAGAATGCCCGAAGAATTAGGAATTCAATGTGAAATGGATTATTTAATGAAGTTTGAATACCATGTTCCATACAAGAATGTAGGTTCAGAAAATGAGATTTGTGGCACCTTAATTGGGATTGTTGATGATTTATCAGGTTTCAAAATTGTTGATGAAGAAATTAGTGAAGTAAGAGCAATTTCAGTGGAAGAATTAAAGCTAGATTTGGAAAAAAATCCTCAGATGTATTGTCCTTGGACGTTAGTTGCTTTATTCCTACTTCCTTCTTCAGAAACATCTATGCTTGAAAAATACAAAACAGTTCTTTTACCTTGGATTGAACCTGAAGCAAGAAAATCTTTAGAAGAATCAATAAAATATCATTTTCCTGACGATGATTGGAGGTTAGTAAATTAATGAATGCATCAAAACTCAAAAAAACTGCAAAAATCGTAAATCATTTTCTTGGATCACAAATTAAAGGTGAACCTGCTCAACTTTACAAAGCTGCGGCATATCTAATTGTAAATGGTGGGAAAAGACTTAGGCCATACATGGTGTTGAAGAGTTGTCAAGTTTTAGGTGGAAAGAGTAAAGATGCCATGTCTGCTGCAGGAGCTGTTGAAATGGTGCATAATTTTACTTTGACACATGACGATATCATGGATAATGATGAAGTACGTCATGGCGTTCCAACCACACATAAAAAATTTGGAATTCCTCTTGCAATTTTAGCAGGAGATGTTTTGTTTTCAAAAGCCTTTCAAGTAGTTTCAAAATCAAATCTACCACCAAAATCAACTGCTGAATTAATTTCAAGGTTATCAAAAGCATGTGTAGATATTTGTGAAGGACAGCTTCTAGATATCAAAATGGCTGAAAGTAAAAAAATTCCATCCCAAAGTGAATATATCAAAATGATTAGTAAAAAAACCGCAGCACTGTTTGATGTATCTTGTTCTATGGGTGCAATTTGCGCAAAATCGAAAAATAAAGATATTTCAAATCTTTCATCATTTGGAAAAAATTTAGGAATTGCTTTTCAGATTACAGATGATCTAATGGGAGTGATGGGCGATCCTAAGATTACAAAGAAACCAGTTGGAAATGATCTAAGAGAAGGGAAAAAATCTCTTCCAATCTTGCTTGCGATAAAAAAAGCAAAGGGTAAAAATAAAAAAATTCTTCTCCATACATTTGGAAATCAAAAAGCAAAGAAAAACGAAATTCAAAGTGTAGTAAAAATTATCAAATCTTTGGGAATTGAAAAATCTGTGCGTAATCAGGCCCTTCATTATGCTGAAAAAGCTCAAAAATCACTAAATTCCTATTCAGGAGCTAGCAAAAATGAGTTAATTTCACTTCTAGACTTTGTTGTAAAAAGGAGTTTATAATTTGGATGAAGAACTAAAAAAGGAAATTAGAAAAATAGCATTACAAAATGCATTTGAACATGATGGTCAAACAAAAGATAAAATTGTTTTATCAAAAATTCTAGGTACAAAACCAGAACTTCGTTCAAAAGTTAATGAGATAAGCTCTGAAATAGCTACAATCGTTAATGAAGTAAACAAAATTTCTCCTTCAGAACAAAAATCAGAAATTGAAAATAATTTTCCTGAAATTCTTGTACCAAAAGAAAAACAAGAAGAGAGAAAAGGATTACCTCCACTTGAAGGAGCTGAAAAAGGTGAAGTCATTACTCGATTTCCTCCAGAACCAAATGGATATCCACATATTGGCCATGCAAAAGCTGCTATAATCAATGAAGAATATGTAAACATGTATGGTGGTAAAAAAATTCTAAGAATGGATGACACAAATCCAGAAAATGAAAGACTTGAGTATTATGCCGCAATTAAAGTTGGTCTTGAATGGCTTGGAATTAAATACGATATTATAAAAAATACTTCAGATGATATGGAATTATTATATGAAAAAAGTTTAGAGATAATTAATTCTGGAAATGCTTACATTTGTACATGCAAACGCGATAACATTAGCAAAAACAGAAGAGAAATGAAAGCATGCAAATGTAGTATGAATGATCAGAATCAAAATAATGACAGATGGCATAAGATGTTTGAAAAATATAAGCAAGGTGAAGCTACTGTTCGTTTTCGTGGAAATATGAAATCAGAAAACACTGTTATGAGAGATCCCGTTTTGTTTAGAGTTATAGAAGCTAAACATCCGTTACTTGGTGATAGATATAGAGTATGGCCAAGCTATGATTTTGCTGTAGCGATTGAAGACAGCATTGATGGTGTCTCCCATGCATTCAGATCAAAAGAATACGAACTTAGAAATGAGCTATATTATTCGATTCTTGAGGCACTAAAAATGAGAAAGCCGAGAATGTTAGAGTTTTCGAGGCTAGAATTCAAGGGAATGCCTGTGTCAAAACGAGTTCTCAAACCATTAATTGAAGAGGGAAGAATTTCATGGTATGATGATCCTAGATTGCCAACATTAGAATCTCTAAAAAGAAGAGGAATAACTTCAAATGCAATTAGAAAATTCATACTTTCTTTGGGATTTACAAAAGCAGATACGCTAGCACCTTTTGACGCATTAGAATCTTTTAATCGAAAAATTGTGGACGGAGATAGTATTAGACTATACATGGTAAAAAATCCAAAAAAATTAGTAGTGAAAAAATTGCCCTCATCATTTGTTGAATTACTAAATCATCCAACAAAAGATATGGGAAAAAGAAAAGTAGAGATTGATGAAAATTTGTATATTTCATCTGATGATGCAACTAATCTTAGTTCTGGCACAAATATTCGATTAATGGGTTTGGGAAACATTGCTATAACAAAAAATAATTATGAATTAGAAGGAGAGTTTACTGGTGATGATATTAATGTTGATTATCCAAAATTTCAATGGGTCCCACAAAAAAATTCTCATGAATTAAAAATTCTAATTCCAAAACAATTATTCATTGATGGGAAATTTAATGAAGATAGCTTAGAAGAGATTATTGTACGTACTGAACCATACTTTTTAGAATTATCTGAAGGTGCTGAAATACAATTTGTAAGATTTGGATATTGTCGAAAAGATTCACAAAATCAAGCAATATTTACACATAAGTGAGTTGATATGAAAATTGCAAGACTAGTTGAATCAAATAACGAAACATATGGTTTTGTTAAGGATGGGCATGTATCAACAAAAGACGAAATAACTTTTGAAACTGGTGTACCAATTCCTCAAAGCATCAAGGATTTTTTGTTTGATGGCTGGTACGATGAAGTAATGAATAAGATATCGAGATTGCCGTATAAGAAAAATTTGTCAAAATTCCAATTGTTAGCGCCAATTCCAAATCCTTCAAAAATTATTTGCTTAGCATTTAATTATTCAGACCATGCTGAAGAACAAAACTTACAACCTCCTAAGGACCCAGTCATAATTTTCAAGCCTAGAACAACTTTATGTGGTTCAAATTCAGAAATTATTTGTCCTAATTTTGTAACTCGACTAGATTACGAGGTAGAATTGGCCATTGTGATAGGGAAAACATGTAAAAATATTGATGAAGGTGAAGCAAAAAATGCTATTTTTGGATACATGATTTTCAATGATGTTTCTGCTAGAGATATTCAATTTAGTGATAAGCAATTTGGCCGAGCAAAAAGTTTTGACACTTTTGCCCCTTGTGGACCATGGATTACAACAATGGATGAAATTCCTGATGCCCATAAACTCCAACTTATAACTAAAATCAATGGTGAAACAAGACAAGATTCATCAACAAGTAAAATGTTTTTGAAAATTCCAGAAATTGTTTCAAAATTAAGTAAAGTTATGACATTAGAAAAAGGAGACATCATATCTACTGGAACACCATCTGGGGTTGTTCTAAAAAACCCTAATCTAGAATATCTAAAAGATGGTGATGAAATTGAAATGGAGATTGAAAATTTAGGCACTCTTAAAAACACAGTGAGGTTTGTATAAAAAACTAAATTTTCTTTTTTATAAGATGAAATTGTAATCTATATTGAAGACCAATAAAATCTGTTAATGATTTTAATTTTGTAAGAATTTGAACTCGTTTATAGTTTTTAGTGTAAGCAAAATTTTGTATGTAAGAAAAAATATCATTCAAACTATTAATTTTTTCTGAAATTACAGTGACTAAAAGTGTTTTATCAAAATGCTTAGAATCAGAAAAAATTGCCACGCTGTCTGTTGAATCATTAGTTTCAAAAAATATGATTCTTTTTTCGTTAATTAACGATAATCTTGTTTTATCATCTAATGGCACCCATCTCCATGAATTAACATAGCAAAAGTTAGGGGAAAAAATTATTGATGGCACTTTTTTTTCGTAGCTTGCAAATTTTATCTTTGAAACTGAATCAATTTTTTTAGGTTCTAGGCAATAGAAATTCCATGTTTCAAAATTTTTATAGTTAAGTTTTTGTGCAAGATCTAATGATTTCTTGTTTGTTGATTCAATAAGCATATATGAAATAGTACATTCATTTTGTTTTCCTATTTTTTCAGATTCTGTTACAAGTTTGGAAGCATACCCTTTTCTTCTGAAGTTTTCATTTACTCGAATTCCTTCAATCCAAACCTGTTTTCCTTTGTAAATTGCTGCATGACATATTGCTACAGGTATATCTTCATCATGAATTACCAAGAAATTTCCTTCTTCTATCCATGAATCCCAAACGTCACTAATGTAATCACCCCATGAAAAGGTGTTTTTGCAAAATTCTAATACTGCCTGTTTTTCGTTGTTTGTAACTTTTGATACAATCAATGAATAGAAAAATTATTAAGAATAGTTAAACGATCTTATTATATGAGTAAGGCGATAGCAGGAAAAGTATCTGATCTATCAGATGGAAAGCTTCACAAAGTTTCTGTTGAAGGAAAAGAGATTCTTGTAGTAAATGTTGGTGGAAGTTATTTTGCTGTAGAAGATACTTGTACACATTCAGGTTCAAGTTTATCAGAAGGAACACTTGATGGTTCAACTGTAACGTGTGGTTGGCATGGCGCTCAATTTGATTGTAAAACAGGTAATCTAGTAAAATTTCCAGCGAAAATTAACAATTTACAGTCTTACAAGGTTGTCGTTGAATCTAACGATGTAATTATAGAGGTGTGATTAGAGATTAAACTAATTCCGTTTGGTGAGAAAAAATTGGGTGATGAAGAAAATAAAGAACAATTAAAGGAAGCAATTCAGGCATTGTCAGAAGTTGTTGCAAATCCTTCAACTCCAAAGATGATTAGAAAGAGTATTACAGACTTGGTTACTGAATTGCTTACTGATGAATATTCCAAATCTGTGAGGGCTGCAAATGCAATTAGTGTATTAGATGATATTACGCAAGATCCTAACATGCCATCTTATGTTAGAGTTACTCTATGGCAGGCAGTTTCAAAACTTGAAGGCATAAGGGAATAAATTCCCAACTAAATTAATTCATGGCATTGAAAATAGAAGAATATCTTCAATCCCTTCCCAAAGATATTATGTCTGGTGAAGATGTCCAACTTCCAGAACATTCTATAAGAGAAATTTTTGAGTTTTGTCAGTTAGGAAAGAATGATGTTTTTTATCATCTAGGTTGTGGTGATGGTAGGGCTATCAAAATTGCATTAGAAGAATTTCATGTGAAAAAAGCAGTTGGAATTGATAATGATGCAAAAAAAATTGAAAATGCAAATAATTTACTTGGAAAAAATTCTCAGGTAGAAATTAGATGTGAGGGTATTCTTGATTCAAAATTTAATGATGCTACCATAATTCTATTCTGGTTTACAGACTCTGAAATAATAGAAAAAATGGTACAAAGATTTGAAAAACTTCACGAAGGATGTAAGGTTATCACCATATGGGGCCCGTTACCTGGATGTTTACCAGATAATGTTAGCTTTCCATTTATCATAAATCAAATTCCACTCAAACCAGCAAAAGATCTTCAAGAACAACTGCTTGCAGTGTTTGGAGTCAAATGTATTGATTTTGTTACTGCTTGGGAATTTGCAGAACGTTATACCAAAGCAATTGAATCAACTGAATCTGAAAATGATAGATTTCTTACCATAATGCAATCACTTGTTATTTGGATTAATGCCAAAAATTTGGGAGTAGCTTGCGGGGAGGAAATTCCAGAACCCATAAAAGCATACATGGGAATATTGAGGAATTTTTTCAATATTGAAGTCGAACATTTAATAAAAAAGTAATTTCTGGTGCAATCCTTTTATTTTAAAAATGACCAAATCTTGTCATGGAAGGAAGAATAAACATCAATGTTTCTGCTGTAGATTATGATAAAACTAGTAAAGAAATCAAAACTCAGCTAACTCTTCTTGAAGAGATGGTGCATGCGGAGAATGATTTTGTAGTAACTGATTCAGAATTTGCTTTTGGTTGGCACTTTTTTGTAGTTAGTGTGAGTAAAGAATTAGTTGAAAAATTAGCCGATCAAGTAGGTTCCGATTTTAATAGATTGAAAGGAAAAGGAATGGAAAAAAAATTTCTTACTTGGCTTACAAATAGGATGGAGCAAAAAATTCCACGCTTTAAGCTTGTCATTAAAGAAGAAATGGAATCAAGTAAGTACGGAATTTTTTGAATTTTTAATCATAAAAAAAACTGTAAGGGCCCTCGAGGTGATTTGTCAAGTTAGTTTAAGGCCCTCTCTTTTTCTTTAAATACTTGAAATTTTTTTACTAAAAGTTCGTATCAAATGTTAACTAAGACAGAAAAATTTCTAAACTGAAGGGATGTTGTTTTGAATCCGTTAAGACCCAGGGCATTACAAAATTATTTCGAAACTCCACTTTTCCATAAAAATATGTCAATTAGGATTTAGTTTAGCTTGCGTAACATTCTGTTGTAGGCAACACCGAATCTATGTGCTTCATCCCTCGCATGTTGTAATATCTTTAGAGCAGGACTACTCTTTGGAATTATTACTGGCTCTTTTTTTTTGGGGACAAAAACTTCCTCGTTTTGTTTTGCCAATGATGCACATGGAATGTTAACACGAACACTTTGAAGTGACTTTTGTGCTGCCTTTAGTTGTCCTTTTCCACCATCGATTAAAACCAAGTCAGGCAGGGTAGTTTTTTCTTCAGATAATCTAAAGTAGCGACGTTTGACAATCTCTGATATCATTGAATAATCATCGCGGCCAGAAACCGTTTTAATTTTGAATTTTCTGTAACCTGATTTGTCAGGCCTACCATCAACAAATCTAGACATAGAACCGACTGAATATTGTGTACCGTGGTTTGAAATATCAAAGCACTCTAGAATCTTGGGTATTTCAGGAAGATTTAGTCTTTCTTGAAGTTCCACCAAACCGGGGTCACCACCTTTTGCTTGAATTAGATTAATGTTTTTCATGACAAGATTGATCATTTCCTTTCGTTTTCCACGTTTTGGCTTTATTATTTCCACATCAAAGCCGGCTTTTTCAGAAAGCAGTGATTTGAGAAGATTTTTGTTTTCTGGCTCTTCGCTAACTATAACATTTTTTGGAATGGGATTTGTTGTGTAATACTGAAAAAGAAAGTTTGGGAAGGTATTATCTCCTACTAGGTCAAATGAGAATCGATTAGAGTCTCTAATAATGCCATGAGTTTGTCGCAAGGTCATGACAAGTGCAGTTTGTTCTTCAATTTTTATTCCAAAGTAATCTTCAGATGGTACACCTTTCACATACTCCATCTTTTGTTTTGTTTGAAGGCTCCCAAGTCGATGCAGCGTGTCTCTAATTTCTTTTGCACGCTCATACTGTAAAGATTCAGACGCCTCTCTCATTTGGCTTTGTAATTTTTCTACAAAGTCTTTCATTTGTTGTTTTCCTTTCAGAATTGATTCAAGATTAGCTACATGATGTGCATATCTTTTCTTTGCCTCTTTGAATTCACATGGAGCTTCACAATTTCCCAAGTGATACTCCAGGCATGCCTTTTTTGGCAAGGTTTTACAGATTCTTATCTTGAATGCCTTTCGAAGTGTACCAATGGTTAGAAGCTTTGAGCTACCAGATGTAAAAGGCCCAAAAACTTTTCCACCACCTAAAAATTTTCCGGTTCTAATTCTGCGCGCAACTAAAAGTCGTGGAAACTTTTCATCTGTTAGTCGCAGGTACGTGTAGCGTTGCTGATCTTTAAGCTCAATGTTGTAAATGGGTCTATATCGCTTTATCATGTTAGACTCTAAAAGATAGGCCTCACTTTCGTTGTCAGTTAAAACAAACTCAATGTTGCAAATTTTTTCAACAAGTTTTTGTGTTTTGTAGTTCTGATTTTTTATAAAGTATGACTTGACG
This sequence comes from Candidatus Nitrosopumilus sp., assembly GCA_011055585.1. The sequence goes on from DRGT01000120.1 coordinate 11,303, forward strand.
CGGTTTTTGAGATTTTTTGCTTTTCCGATATAGATGATGTTTTCTTTTGCATCTTTCATCAAATAAATTCCTGGATGCGAAGGGATGTTTATACTGGAAATATCAAAGGTCATCTTTTCATGAATCTTTTGAGGAACCTGCCTGTGTGAGTCGGCGTTTTTGCTACCTGCTCAGGCGTGCCTGTAGCTGTAATTTTTCCTCCCTCATCGCCACCTTCTGGACCAAGATCAATTATCCAGTCAGAGTTTTTTACAACATCCATGTTGTGCTCAATTACTATTACGGTGTTACCAAGATTTACCAAACGATTCAAAACATCAAGAAGCTTTTGCACATCAGCAAAGTGTAGTCCAGTTGTTGGCTCATCTAATAGGTACACCGTGTTGCCAGTTGTCTTCTTTGATAACTCAGAGCCAAGCTTAACTCGTTGTGCTTCACCACCAGACAAGGTTGGTGATGGTTGGCCCAGTTTGATGTATCCAAGGCCAACGTCATAAATTGTTTGCAGTTTTCGTTTAATGGCAGGAATGTTTTCAAAAAACTTTAGAGCCTCATAAACTGTCATGTCAAGAACATCAGAGATATTTTTTCCCTTGTAATGGACCGACAAGGTTTCTGAATTGTAGCGTTTTCCTTTGCACTCATCACACTTTACAAAAACATCTGAGAGAAATTGCATCTCAATTTGTTTTACACCATCTCCATCACATGCATAGCATCTTCCATCTGGAACATTAAAGGAGAACTGACCTGGTGCATATCCACGTTCCTTTGATAATTCAGTGTTTGCATAAAGCTCACGAATTGGTGTAAAAGCACTAATGTATGTTGCAGGGTTTGATCGAGGTGTTCGCCCAATCGGTGATTGGTCAATTGCAATTACTTTGTCTATTTTATCTAATCCAACAATTTCTTTGTGTTTGCCTACACGTTGAGTTGAGGTGTAAAAGTGAGATTCAAGTGCCTTGAACAGCGTTTCATTAATTAGTGAAGACTTTCCAGAACCTGAAACACCCGTTATTGTAATAAATTTTCCTAGTGGAAACTCTACTGTAATGTTTTTGAGATTGTTTTGTCTTGCACCTTTTACAATTAGCTTTCCTTTGTCTTGTCGCTTTTTGTTTTTTAATTTAATTATTAGCTTGTGTTTGAGATAGTCGCCAGTTAGTGATTGGTGACCATTAAGAATTTGGTCGACTGTTCCTTCAAAGACTATATTTCCACCGTGCACTCCAGCACCTGGACCCAAGTCAACCATCCAGTCCGAGCTTCGTATCATCTCTTCGTCATGCTCAACAACGATGACTGTATTCCCCAAATTTCGCAGCTTTGTGAGCATTTTAATTAGTCGCGCATTGTCTCGCTGGTGAAGCCCAATTGTTGGCTCATCTAAAATGTATAGCACTCCAGTTAGATTAGAGCCAATTTGTGTAGCCAGCCTTATTCTTTGTGATTCGCCCCCAGACAGTGTTGCACTCAGTCTGTTTAGTGTAAGGTATGTCAGGCCAACGTTTTTTAAAAATTCTAGTCGATCTTTGATCTCTTTTAGCACATCGCGTGCAATGTAAGCTTCAGTTTCAGATAGTTTTAGGTTTTGGAAAAAGTCGTAACAAGCATCAATTGATAAATCACAAACATCCATGATTCCTTTTTCGTTGATCAATACTGCCAGTGCTTCTGGTTTTAGCTTTTTTCCATGACAGGACTTGCATGGCGTTTGGCGCATGAACTGCTTTAGCCACTCGCGTTTTGATTCTGATTCTGTCTCCATAAAGATGCGGTGTAAATTCTTTAACACTCCTTCAAAGTAATTGGTGTATTTCCAGTAAGAATCACTTGACTTTGATTCATATTCAAAGTTGATCATTTTGTCTGTTCCATGTAAAATTGCATCAAGTTGTCTTGATTTTAGCTCATTAATTGGCGTCATCAAGTTAAATCCAAATTTTTTGCCAACAGCTCGAAGTTCTTGGCGACGGAATGATGAAAACCTACCGCTCCATGGTACAATGGCTCCATCTAAAATTGATTTTGTTTTATCTGGTATTACCAAATCAAAGTCAAACTCCATTTTGACGCCAAGACCATTACAGGCTTTGCATGATCCAAAAGGAGAATTAAACGAAAATGTTCGAGGTTCTAGCTCGCCAATTGTTACACCACAGTGCGGACAGGCATTGTTTTGTGAAAATATTTTATTTTCTTTTTCTGCCGCAATCATTACTTGGCCTTTTGCTGCTGCCAGCGCGTTTTGAATTGCCTCAAAGAGTCTACTTTTTTCTGCCTTTGCTGCTGTTATGCGGTCAACAACAATTTCAATCCAGTGCCACTTTTGCCTATCGAGTGGAGGTATCTCTTCATCAAGCGACGTGATTTGGCCATTGAGGCGAATTCTGGAGTAGCCGTCTTTTTTTATCTGCTCAAATAGCTTCTCATAGGTACCTTTTTTCCGTTGGATAATTGGGGCCAAGACCAGAACCTTTTTGCCATCAAAATCCTTGAGGACTGAATCACAAATGGTTTCCACTGATTGGTTTGATATGCGGCGGCTACAACTTGGGCAGTGCGGAATGCCTACTCTTGCATAGAGCAGTCTGAGATAGTCGTAGATCTCAGTCGTTGTTCCAACAGTTGAGCGCGGATTTTTGCTTGTTGTTTTTTGTTGTATTGAAATAGCAGGAGACAGACCTTCGATGGAGTCAACGTCGGGCTTGTCCATCATCTCTAGGAATTGTCTTGCATAAGCTGAGAGTGACTCTACATAACGCCTCTGTCCTTCTGCATAAATTGTATCAAAGGCAAGCGTTGACTTGCCAGAGCCAGACAGTCCAGAAATTACAACAAGTTTATTTTTTGGAATATCAATGTCTAAATTTTTTAAATTGTGTTGTCGTGCGCCACGAATCTTTAGCTTATTGTTGTTCATTTTTCTTTTCAATCTCCTTTTGAATTCTTTTTAATCGTTCTCTGCACTCGATTGCGCGCTCAAAGTCAAGGTCTTCTGCATATTTTTTCATTGAATCTTCGATGTCAATGGCATCGTGTGCCAGATCACTAGCTGATTTATGCTTGGTGTCATCTAGTGTTGTTACTTGCTCGGGAATTGATTTTATGATTGTTTTTGGGGTGATCTTCATTTTTTTATTGTAATCGAGCTGTTTTGTTCGGCGTCGATTAGTCTCAGAGATGGCTGCCTTCATTGATTGTGTTACAGTATCAGCATACATGATTACTGCGCCATCGGCATTTCTTGCAGCCCGCCCAAATGTTTGAATCAGGCTTGTGTTGTTTCGCAAAAATCCTTCCTTGTCTGCATCAAGTATTGCAACAAAGGATACTTCTGGGATATCAAGTCCTTCTCGTAGCAGGTTTATGCCAACCAAAACATCAAACTCACCAAGACGCAGCTGACGAATAAGCTCAGTTCTCTGCAGTCCTTCAATTTCAGAGTGCATGTAGCGCACCCTTACTTGCTGCCGTGAGAGATATTCAGCCAAGTCCTCGGCCATCCTTTTTGTGAGTGTCGTAACTAAAACTCGCTGGTCTTTTTTTGCTCGTTTTTTGATCTCTTTAATCAGATCATCCAGCTGGTTTTTAGTTGGTCTGACTTCGACTGTAGGATCAACAAGACCTGTTGGTCGCACCAGTTGTTCGGCAATCTGAAAGGATCTTTTTCTTTCATAATCTGATGGAGTGGCCGAAACAAAGACTGTGGCTTTGATGTATTTTTCAAATTCTTCAAACTTTAGTGGCCTGTTATCATATGCGCTTGGCAATCTAAAACCGTAATTTACTAACTCTCTTTTTCGTGAATGGTCTCCTTTGTACATTCCATGAAGCTGTGGCAGTGTGACATGGGATTCATCAATTACCAGCAGGAAATTATCTCCAAAAAAGTCAAGCAGACAAAATGCCTGCTCACCGGGTCTTCGACCATCAAAGTGCCTTGAATAATTTTCAATTCCAGAACAATATCCAAGCTCTTGGATCATCTCCAAATCATAATTTGTTCTCATCTCAAGCCGCTGGCGCTCAAGCTCATTAAGCTCAGGCAACCTCTGTTTTAGCTCTGCTTTGATAGATCTTATTGCATGTTCTCTGACATCTTTTGCAATCAAATAGTGTTTTGCTGGGAAAATTTTGATTTTTGTTATCGTTCGTTTCTCTTCTAGAGATACGTGATCAAGTAAGGTGACCTTTTCTACTTGATCACCAAACAATGAAATTCTAACAATGTCTTGTGAGTATGCAGGAATGATATCAAGTGTGTCGCCTTTGACACGAAAGTTTCCTGGTGCAAGCTCCAAATCATTTCTTTCATATCGTGCATTGATGAGACTTTTGATAATTGTAGCGCGAGAAATCTCTTGTCCTGCTGATATTGTAACTGACATGTCCTCCCAGTCTACAGGAGAGCCAAGTGAGTAAATGCAAGATACTGATGCGACAATAATTGTTGGCTCACCCGATAGTAGCATCGCGGTTGCTTCAAGTCTCATCTTTTCAATTTTTTCGTTGATCTGAGTGTTTTTTTCGATGTAGGTATCAGTTTGTGGAATGTAGCTTTCTGGCTGGTAATAGTCATAATATGATACAAAATAGCCAACGTTGTTTTTTGGGAAAAACTGTTTTAGCTCCGAATAAAGCTGCGCAGCAAGTGTCTTGTTATGAGATATTACGAGGGTGTTTTTGCCAGTTCTCTGAATCACATTTGCTATTGTGAAGGTTTTTCCGCTGCCAGTTACGCCTAACAGCGTCTGAATTTTGTTTCTTCTAACTCCTTTTACTAGCTCATCAATTGCTTCTGGCTGATCACCAGCTGGTGCAAACTCGGATTCTAGCTGAAAGCCTTGAATTTGTTGCAACAAAGAAAATACTTTAGAACTGAATTTAAAGGAATTGAAGAACTTGTCTGATCTGCATGTTGTTTTTGCCTGAATAATTTCTTTTGTCCTAATGTCATTAATTTCGCTCCATATTCTTTTTTCATTTCAATTATATCGGTTCAAATTTGACAAAAATTTGTTGTACAAAAATCAATAATTTCAGATTTTGTTGATACTCTATATTGATTGATTTAATTGATAAACTTGCAGTTAGCTTCATCTAATTCTAGCATCATTTAAAACAAATCAGAAATCAATTAAAACCATGGGAAAAATATTGGCTGGCAAGACCTCTGACATACCACCTGGAAAAATGCTGAAAGTAGAATCCGATGGAAAAGCAATTCTCGTAGCTAACATGGATGGAAACTATTTCGCAATGGATGATATCTGTACTCATCAAGGTGCAAATCTTTCTGAAGGAACATTAGACGGTTCTACTATTACATGTCCTTGGCATGGTTCTACATGGGATTGTAAAACTGGCAAGCTTATTGCGTTTAATACGCAGCTTAAGGATTTAGCATCATACAAAGTTCTGGTAGAGTCAGATAGCGTCTTCGTAGAGACATAAATCAAAGATTTCATGTCAGCAGAAAACAAAGCAGAACTGATCAAGCAACTTGGAAAAAATATAGAGCTAAACAAGCAGATATTAAATAGTTTAAAGGAATTTTTCGGAACCTATCTTTCTGATTTTCTAAAAATGTACAGAAATGCTAATGAAGAAAGAGACGAAGAGCTCAAAGAAATACTAGCCCACCAAGACCAAATTTTTTCAAAGTTTCATGAGCTGATGAAGGAGAAATAAATGTCAGAGGCTAATCAAGATCAAATCATACAAGAATTGAAAAAAGAAATTGAAATCCAACTCAGGGTTATAGCTATGATTAAGGAGTTTTTTAGCTCAAACTCTGAATTTATGAAATTGTATCGCCAAAGGCCTGAAGGTTACTCCCAAAAGATGAAGACTATTCTTGATAATCAAGAGAAAATTTTTTCAGGGTTGTCAGAACTAGTTAAAAGTGCAACATGAATCGGGTAGTGTTGATAATTGTCTGATTTTGATTACATAGATTTAGAAATTTTATACAGAGCTAAAAAATCAAAAAATGGCATTAGCCCTGAAAACATTAGTCAACCAGATGTTTTCACGCCAGGAATATGGGAACTTGCAGAAAAATTTACCACACTACAAGAAAAGAAATTTCTATCCAAAAACGAAGAAGGTTTATTCAAAATAACAAAAGCTGGAATCAGTACTTTCTGGCATACAGAGTCTCCTTTATGGATGAATTTGTTGAAGTTGTTACGCATAAAGCCATTATCTGATAAGGAATGCGCAATGTATCTTGAAGAACCAATACCTGCAGTACAGCAAGCGCTTGAGATGATGAGAGAAAAAGGATACGTAATGATGTCGCAGTTAAGAAAAGACAAAAAACTACTCAAAATGTTTGAGATATTACCTGAAGGAGTGGAACGGCTAAAAACCGCTGGTAAATATAATTTGTTGGTTATCAAGTTAGGTGACAAATTAGTTGTTGAATTGGAGAATGGTGAAGGCATACTTTATGAGATAATTGATGATCTGGTAAACCCTCTGAGAGTGATCAAGACAGTATCTAAAGAACAGGTAAACGAATACAAGTAAAATGAATGACATGTTTTCATATCGCAATAAACGAACTTACGAAGACTTTAAAGAAGAAATTCCTAACATGATTCAACCACTTTTTGAATCAATAAGAGAATTTTGTATATCATTGGGGGAAAATGTAGTTGAAGATGTTCGAATGCACAGAATCGTTTTTGGAAAATCTATAACGTTTAGATGGTTTGCAGATATAGAGCCACAAAACGATGGCATTATTATCAAGATCCAAAAAAACCGAAAAGAACCACCCCAAATTGTTAATGTCAAATTAGATCAAGAAATAACTGAACTTAAAAAAATTCTTAGGAAATCTTATGAAACAATTCATTAGACAATCTCAAACTTCAATTATGAAGTATGATAATTCTTTTTGGATCTAACAAATGAAGAAAAAATGTCCACTACATAACATAGAATTGGTAGAAACAAAATTACCTAATGGAAAAACAGCTTCTTATTGCACCAAGTGCGAAGAAATCTTTGGGGAGAAAATTTGATTATCATCGTTGAAAATCACAATTCATAATCCTGTATAGATTACCCAGTTCGTATCAAATAGTAATTTACTAAACTAAATTGCTAAAAAAAATGTAGATTAAATGAAACCCTATGTCTATGTCTTCTCAAATCTTAAAATGATTTAGCGAAATTGAAATCTCTATTTAGGCTTCATAAAATTAGTTCAAAGCCCTCTATTGGATAATCATAGTAAGATTATCCCATGGTATTAAGCAGACTTAATCGACTTCTGAAAATTCTTAATTAATTCAATTTTTCATTAAATACTAATGCGAACTGCAAGTCTGATTTTTTGGGTTGTACTCATAATCGTTGGTCCAGTTTCAGTTTATGCACTTGATGAGCCAGCAATGATGAAAAGCACTAATGGTGCATTGGAGAATTTTTACTATCTAACTGATGAAAGACAAAAACTAGAGTATGCAGGTCCTCCTTCCAATTATGATACAGGAGTTAAGCTGATTCGTGTCGATGAAATGGATAAAGAAAATGGTGCATACAAATTAGTTTTTTGGCATTGGGTAAAAATCAATGAAAAAAATGATCCCACAAATTTTGTGCATGAAAAGCCTTCATTCCATTATGTAAATGCAGACCATGTGGAAATAGATGAGCAGCATATTGAGCCACATTATTTTGAACAAAAAGTAATCGGACATTTTCATGGACCCATGAATTTTGAAAATTTTCCATTCGAACAGTTAATTCTGCAAATCATTATTGAGCCTGGAATACAACAAGATGAGGAACCAGAACAACATGACGAACCAGAACATCAGGATATTGAAGCAGAACATCAGGATATTGAACAAGTAAATTTTGTTTTAGATCCAAAATCTGGCATAGACCCACAGGCAACTGTACCTGGATTCTCTATAGGTGAATTTTCCTTGGAGAAAAGTGTACATGTTCACGAGGGAATTGAGCAAGAGGTATTCTCTAGGATTGTTTTCAGTTTTAGTATAGAGCGTTCTTCTTATGGCTCATTTTTAACGAGTATCTTACCTGCAACAATGATTACAGGTTTGGCGCTTTTGACATTTTACATTCCCTCTAATTATACTCCCAGAATCTATCTTACTGCACCTCTCTTGCTTGCCTTAGTCTATCTTCACAGGACAGTATTAAGTGAGATTCCCAGTGTTGGGTATGCAACTTTTTTTGATAAGATGATGGTAATTGATTATTCGATTTTTGTTATTGCCATTACTTCTTTAGCCATTCAAATGAGATATAACACAGTTCACAAAAACCCTGAAAATGAAAGCAAGATAAACAAAATAATGTTCCTCTTGATTCCAGTTATTGTACTAATAGAAATAGGATTATTATGGTTTTCATAAAAAAGGGGATTTAGAATCCAAGCTAAAAATTAATTTTTTATTTTAGAAAAACTGCATTAAACTTATGAGTTCATACAACGACACACTCGCTGCCACCTCATGTTTGGTACTTTTATGGGAAGGAGGGGAAATTCATAAAAGTAAGCTATCGCAGCAATATAGAAAATTAATCTCCCTATCTGCAGGAAAACCCCTTTTTGATAGATGCAATTTGGTCTGGGTTAACTATGATCAAGTAATTAAGAATAGGAAAAATTGTATTTTAAACATTGTAAATAATGTTCTTTCCAATTGTGATACCCAACAAGTTGTCCTACTAGGTTCGGGGTTAGATTCATTATCATTTGAAATCTTGTCTCGTTTTAACTCGGTAACAATTTTTGAAGCAGATAAATCTAACATGGAATTAAAAAGCAAGCATATTCAAGAAATTGAACCTTCCTTATTGGATAATATAAAATGCATAAATTTTGATTTTTCATTTTCAAAAGGGTTGGTTTCCAGTCTGGAAAATTATGGATTTTCAAAGAACGAACCTACGTTGATCGTTGCTGAAGGTCTTTCACATTACATGCAAGAAAAAAAATTTTGGGATGTTATAAAAAAATTCCAAACATCAAACCAACAAAATAACTTTATTCTAGAATACTTGGTCCCCAAAAACATGATCTCAAAAAATAGAGTAGAAATACCAAACAAAATTTTCAAAATCATTGGTTTTGAATTTGGTTTAGAAATTATCACCACTTACTCCATGGAAGATATTCAAAATCGTATTTCTGATTGGAATGGAAAAATTATTGCTAATTACAACATGATGCAAATGGAAAAACAACGAACTGGTGAAAACCAATATTTCAAGGAAGACAAAAGTGGTTGGACAGAGATATGCCACGCGATGATATAAGATATAATAGAAATACAGATAGAAATTGAATGGAAATCAATCAACTTTTTCATGTTTATTTACATTTGGTACAAACTAATTAATTCATAATCCTGTATAGATTATCCATTTTATGATTAATCGACAGTTCGGTAATTCTGTTTCTAAATTATTTTTTGGGAAGGGAAGGGTGGGGATTGCCTTTTTAACTAATCTAGTTTTGAAATTTCGTAGATTTTTGCAAATTCATAGTGTTCCTGTGAAAGATCTTTTTTGATTAATTCAAAAGTTTGTTCAATTAACTTGTCATGATCATAGATTTCTATTGTATTTCGCTTGGTTGATGATGTTTTCTGATTCATGTCTTGGTGATGAACAGATCACTTGGGGGTATTTACGAATTAAGGATGGGCCCTCGAGGGGAATCGAACTCCTGCCCGGGGATCCACAGTCCCCAATACTAGCCACTATACTACGAGGGCCACGAGAGACAAGTGAATTGTTTCTAGTATTAACTTTTGATTTATAGATTATGAGTTTGTTTGATAATTTGCCTGTAAGTTTATTATTTACTAGAATAATTTTTCAGCGTGAAGAGTCTTGGTTGGTGGATTGGAATGGCAGTTGTTGCCGCCGTAGTGTACTATGGAACCTCTGTTTTATTACCTTTCAAGTAAACGCGATAATATTTCTGCCTGACTGAATCAAACAGCTTAAATTTGTAGTACTGGCAAAATTTTCGACTTGAAGCGAGAATTCATTACTAAAAGACTTCACCCCGGGAAGAAACCTATAGAGGAAATTATAGAAAAAAAGATAACAACAATTGAAGGTTCAAAATTTTCTTGGATAGATCTCCAAAATCCTGACAGAGAAGATGTTGAAA
>DRGT01000121.1 GCA_011055585.1 Candidatus Nitrosopumilus sp.
CCATTAGAAACAGGTACAAAGGACTTAAAGAATTGTTAAAAAACTAACACGCTTTTTTGAAAAATATAATAGTTCTTATACAGCCAGATTAGTGCAAATTCATGTCAGAGAGAAAAATGTATCCTATGAAATGTGCTGATTGCGGCAAAGACTCAGAGGTACCTTTTGAACCAAAACCAGACAGACCAGTGTATTGTAGAGAATGTTTCCCAAAACATCGTTCTGACGGTAGAAGATCTTAAGCTAAATTTGTTTAAAGTAATTTAATTCTATTTGCCGTATTGATTAATTTCGAAATCCTTTATTACATCAACTTATTGATAAAAAATCTTGTCAAAAGAACAGCTAAGCAAAATTACAGCTAAAAAAGTTTTAGAAAAAATAAAAAAATCACATATAAAATGGATAAGATTGCAGTTTTGTAACCCATTCGGACTTTTACATCAGCTAAGTGTTCCCAGTGAGGAAATCACAAAGGAATCTTTTGTAAAAGGATTTCCACTAGACGGCAGTTCAATACTAGGATGTTCGCCGATTAATGAATCAGACCTGCTTTTGATTCCAGATCCCTCTACCTTTACCATTCTGCCTGATTATTTTGATACATATCATGACAATGAAAATGCAAAAAATCAATACTCTTCCAAAGCTGCAAGAATGTTAGCAGATATACAAGTAGGATTCAGTGGCAAACGATTCTCAAGAGATTCGAGGTTTATTGCACAAAAAGCTGAAAAACTTCTCCAAAAAAATGGGTTTTCAACAAGTCGATGGGCAGCTGAAGTCGAATTTTTCATTTTTGATAAATTAATTTCAGATGTTAATTCAAAGTCATCTAAAAAAAACAATGTACCTTCTTCAATAGAATCAAGGGAAGCTCCTTGGGGAACACAAAATCTTGAAAATACTATTCCACTAAAAAGAGGATACTACATAGGGTCACCATCTGATACTCTAATTGATTTTCGAGATGAAGTTTCAGACACCTTGAAAATATTTGGAATAAACGTAATTGCACACCATCATGAAGTAGCTACTGCTGGTCAAAGTGAAATTGTTCTAGCACATTATGGTCTTTTGCAAACGGCAGATAATGTAGTAACTGTAATGAAAACAATCAAGGAGATAGCAGCTAGACGTGGAAGAATTGCAAGTTTTAATCCTAAACCAATACCAAACGATAATGGTTCAGCACTACACATCAATCAAAGTTTATGGAAATCAAAAAACAACAAGAAAATTAATGCGTTTTATGATCCTAATGAAAAATATGCAGAGCTAAGTCAAATAGCATTCTATTACATTGGGGGACTATTAGAACATGCAAAAGCATTATGTGCAATAACCAATCCAACTCTAAATTCCTATAGAAGACTTGTTCCAGGGTATGAGGCCCCAACAAATGTAGCGTGGGGAAAGATGAATAGATCTGTTTGTGCAAGAGTTCCTGCTCATCATAAAAAGATGCCCTCTTCAAAGAGGATAGAATACAGGCCACCAGATCCAACCTCCAACATATACCTTGATGAAACAGCTATCCTTCTAGCAGGTCTAGATGGAATCAGAAAAAAAATACAACCACCTGATCCTGTAGATGTGGATACCTACAAACTTTCTGAAAGGGAAAAAAGAAAATATGGAATCAAGAGTTTACCAACCTCATTAAGAGAGACACTAAACGCATTCAAATCTGACAATGAATTTTTAAGACCAGTTTTTGATAATGACTTTTTGGATATGTATTATGAAACTCTAAAAAAACAACTCTAGTTTTTTCTATTTTAGAACTCATTTGCTTGTGTTATAAAGCTAGTTTTAATTTTCATATTTGATACGAACTATCAACGAAGGCAACTTTTGCATAAAATCACTAAAAAGTTTATTTACGCTTGTATAGAATCTAATTCGAATTTGGTCTTTCCTCTAAGATGAAAACAAAATTCGTTGTTCTTCCGTCTCTAAGAATTTCTAAATTAATTTCATCACCTACTGCTTTGTTCCGTTGGAGATGAATCAATATGTCATCAATTTGCCTAACTGTTTTACCATCAACAGATAAAATCACATCGCCACCTACTGGATAGTTTATTTCATTAACTTCCTTTGTTTCAGTTGAACCATGTAGACCAGCTTTTGAGGCTGGGCTGTTTTCAACAACTGTAACAATTAAAAATCCTCTTGCATCGGCAAGACCTAATACTTTGGCTAGATCAGGATCTATATCTCTGCCAGAAATTCCTAACCATGGGTGATGATATTCTCCTTCTTGAATCAAAGTTGGCACAATTTTAACAACAGTTTGTGATGGAATTGCAAAACCAACTCCTGAAAACTCGCCAGTTGCAGATTGTATGGCTGTATTGATTCCAACAACTTCGCCCCTCATATTCAACAATGGTCCACCTGAATTACCTGGATTAATTGCAGCATCCGTCTGAATAACATCAGGTATTGAAAAACCACTATTCTGAGCCGGTAATAATCTACCTAGTTGGCTAACAATCCCTGCAGTCATTGAACCAGATAATCCAAATGGATTTCCAATCGCTGCAATTTGCTCTCCAACTCTTAGAGTAGATGAATCCCCAATCAATAATGGTTGCAACAATGATTTGTCCACATCTGCTTTGATTACTGCAACATCAGTAAAAAGGTCCAAGCCAACAATCTCCGCGTTATAGGATCTGCCATCTAAAAATGTCACTACAATTTTTCTAGCGTTGTCAACAACATGCGCATTTGTTATAATGTGGCCTTTACTATCAAAAACAAAACCAGAACCAACACTATTTACCCCAACAATTTGTTCTGGTCTCTGAACATTAACTCTGACAACTCCTGACTCAGATTTTTCAAAAATTTGAATTAACGAAAGAGTCTTTCCTTCATAAATTGGAGTTGTTTCACCAACTGTACTTACACTATGACCATTTGAAACGATGAGATCATTTGATGGAATTTCAGGTTGCAAAGATGTCGGAATTAAAATAAACACAAAAACTGCTATAACAGCAATAGCTCCTATAGCGCCACCAACCATTACACCTGATTTAACCATAAAACCAATCCTTGGTTTTTCATCTAAAAGCCTTACTATACCTGAATTGAGTCTTGAACATATTCTTTCATAGAATAACTTCTACCCCGCCAAGAAACGGCAGTATTACTTTTCGCGTGTATTATTCCACTTAAAAAGCCAAATACTACAATAAAACTGCCAACTGGACACAACAATGCATTAGAAAATTTAAGATGCAAAATTTTTGTTTCAATAAATGCAGCAATGTAAAGTAGTATGCTTGCTGTTAGCGCTGAAGCAAATAATAGCAAAAAGGAATTTCCTTCATTGAAAAAAATAATTGAATATACAAGTAATGGAAACTGCATAAAAAGCAAAAACAAAACTGCAAAAAATATTCCTATTGCATATCCTTTATTTTGAAAGTACAATGGAACCATGAGTCTTTTGATAGCATGCCACAAACTAGAAAGGTCTCTTGCCCAAACGGCATCGATTAGATGGTCCCCTCTTACCATTTTCATTTTAAAGCCAGATTCTTTTACCTTCTTTCCTAATGCTCCATCCTCAATAATTTCGTGTTTCACTCCTTCATGCATTCCAACTGATTCATACACATCTTTTTTGATAATGAAAAAACTTCCAAAGAAATAACCAGTTTTTTTATTTGGATCATTTACCCTAAGTGCAGAAAATCTTGTATGCAGAAATGTTGAGATCATTGGCAATGTAATTTTTGTCCATCCATCTAAACACAACATTTTTGGTGAAACTGTTAGAACATCAAGATTTTCTGAAAAAAGATGAGATACAGCTAAAGAAATTACATTTTTAGAATGAACAGTATCTGAATCTGTGAACAAAAAAAGTTCTCCAGTAGCTTTTCTGAACCCTTCCATACATGCCCAATTTTTCCCCATCCATCCGTCTGGTTTTTCTCTTGCTTTGATAAACACTATTTTAGAATTTTTTTTAGAATACTCTTCAATTATTTTGCTAGTAGAATCTTCAGATGAATCATCAATTGCCATAATTTCATAATTGTTGTAATCTTGGTTTAGAAGAGAATTAAGACATTTTTTTATAAAATTCTCTTCGTTTCTTGCAGGTAAAATTACTGAAACTTTTGGATTATTATGTTGTCTTGCATTGAATTTATCAAGAAACGGTGATTTTTGATACGTGATTATCATTGAACGAATCAAAGCAATCCAAGCTCCTGATACCCCAATCAAAATTGCGACTAAAACATAATTGAAAACATCCAACACAATTTCCATGAAAATTATCTCTCTACTTCCTGTTTTATGCTTTGAAGCGCTTGTTCAGTTCCGCTCTTGATGTGTTTTTTAACTATTCCTGTAAACATTCCCATCATTCCTGAAAGCTTAATGTCCCAAACTGCTTCTACATTAGCTCCATCATTTTTTTTGTTTAGAGTAATAGTTTTTGTACCTTTGATAATTCCTTTTGTAAAAACAGCTTGAATTTTTTCTTTAGGATAAAGTGTTACATCTTGTAAGCATTTTTGGTCACGAAATGCTATGGTAATTTCTCTATTGATCTTGTTACCATCCTTTGAAATGTTCCTAACCTCCTTTGTCCCTTTCCAAAATTTTGGTTCATTATCCAAGTCAGAAATAATCTCCCAAATTTTTTCAACTGGCGCTTTGATATCAACTGAGGCCTGAATTATTGTCATTAATGAAGCATATTCATCCAGCATTAAATATATTAGATTTGGATTTTACTAGTTGTAAAGGTGTTATAATGTCAAAAATATCATATGATGACTTTACAAAAATGGATTTACGTGTTGCAAAAATTACTTCAGTAGAACAAATCCCAGGAAAAACTAGGATTGTTAAAGGAATTATTGATTTAGGCAATGAAAAAAGAGACGTAATAATTGGTGGTGCAGAATTTTACCAACCAGATGATCTTATAGGAAAAGTTGTTATTGTAGTTGCAAATCTTGAATCAAAAAAAATGGCTGGAGTTGAATCAAACGTAATGCTTTTAGCTGCGGATATAAATGAAAAACCGATATGGCTAACTGTTTCTGACAAAGTACCATTGGGTACCAAAATTAAGTAGTTCATTTAAATAGTTTATATAATAACAAAAGTTTGATTTTGATCTGTGATTCTATTCATAGATCATTAGGTCTTTTTCTTCTAACAACGCATGTAGATTGTTTACAGATCTGAAAACATCTGGTTCTTTTTTAGCTCCAGTACATACCAACTTTCCTGAAGAAAACAATAGAATCACTGTTTTAGGATCTAACATTCTGTGTATCAATCCTGGAAATTGTTCTGGTTC
>DRGT01000122.1 GCA_011055585.1 Candidatus Nitrosopumilus sp.
GAGCATTAGGAAATACTTCAAGTTGTGGAAAAGCATTAATGGAATTATATGATTGGGGATGGATTAAAAAAATTCCAAGAATAGCTGTCATTAATGCAGAAGGAGCTAGTACTCTTTCAGATCTTTATAATGGAAAATTTAATGGTGAAGAGCTTCGCTGGAATAAAGGAAAACCAAATACCGAATTAATTAAAAATTACTATTCAGATTTAGATAATAAAGGAATTCGACCAAAAACTAAAGCTACTGCAATACAAATTGGACGACCTACAAACATCCTAAAGGCATTACGTGCTCTTGATTTTACAAATGGTGTAGTTACTTCTGCTTCAGATAATGAAATGCTTGATGGAATGGCAGTTGTTGGATTAAATGGATTTGATTGTGAAATGGCATCAGGCGCAGTACCAGCAGGAATAAAAATACTCATTGGAGAAGGCATAATCAAAAAAGATGATGTTGTTGTAGGCATCCTAACTGGAAGGCAAAAAGATGCAATGCTTCCAGTTGATTATCATAACAATCCATCAAATCTTTTCTCACGACCACCAAAAAATTAACCTCAAAAAAATCAAATTTTTATTAACAAGAAAACCAAAAATTACACGTCAAGCCTTAAAAGCCAGTTTTGCGGATTAATACTAACTAGGAATGCGGTGGAATCAAAAATAAAATGGATAACCGGTGTAGTAATTCGCACAAGTTTTTGGAGGGATTAAATGGCTGAGTTTTGGTTAGAGATAATAGCTTTAGCTATCCTTATTGGACTTTCAGGTTTCTTTAGTGGTTTAGAAGTGGCTCTTGTAGGAATAAGAAAATCAAAGGTACAGCAATTACTAAAACAAAAGGTAAAGGGTTCAAAGGCTCTTCATAAACTAAAATCAAATCCTAGCTGGATGATGTCAAGTGTAAACCTAGGAAATAATTTAGTTAATGTAGCAGCGTCTGCTTTTGCTACAAGCATAGCAATTGGAATTTTTGGAAATGATGGACTGGGCATAGCAATTGGAATTATGACCTTTTTGATTCTAGTATTTGGAGAAATTACTCCTAAAACGTATTGTAATGCAAATGCAGTAAAGATCGCCCTAAGGTTTAGCCCAATATTACTTGGATTTAGTTATGCATTGTATCCTGTTGTGAAATTTTTTGAAATAATCTCGCGTGGTATGGTGAGATTAACTGGTAGTAGTTATCATCCCCCAGCTCTAACGGAAGAAGAAATCAAAGGAGTTATTGATCAAGGTCTGGCAGATAAAGCGATTGAAAAAGAAGAACTGGAATTAGTTCAAGGAGCATTACAATTTGATGATACAGTAATTCGTTCCGTTATGATTCCAAGACTAAAGATGTTTACACTAAATTCAAAGATGTTATTATTTGAAGCATTACCATCAATTAATCTAAGTGGCCATTCAAGAATTCCAATTTATGGTTCAAGCAAAGATGAGATTGTCGGATTTATTCATGTTAGAGATGTTTTAAAAGAATTAGAAAAAGATAACAAAATGATAAGATTGGAAGATATTGCTAGGAAGCCAGTATTTGCTTCGCAAGAAAAAATGGTTAGTAGTTTACTAAAAGAAATGAAGGGTAGAAAGACCCACATGGCCATAGTTGTAGATGAGTTTGGAGGAGTCGAAGGCTTAATCACTCTTGAAGACCTTATTGAAGAGATTGTAGGCGAAATTGAAGACGAGAGCGATAAAGCAAAACCATTAGAATATCAATCAATTGATCAAGACACCATAATTACCAATGGAGACATTGAGATTGACACAATCAACGATATTTTCAAAACTAAAGTTCCACAAGGAGATGATTATGCATCTTTGAATGGTTTGTTACATGAAAGGTTACAAGACATTCCTAAGGAAGGAGACAAAGTAGAAGTTGATTCTTTACGAATAGTTGTAGAAAAAGTTTCAAAAAACAGACCAGAAAAAATTAGAATCGAGAGAATAACGCGTTAGTCTTTTTTTGCAAAGTGTTCTTCTAATATTTTTTTCTTGTCTTCCATATGAAATAGCTTTTCTGTATGTTTAAATGCTTCTTCATATGAGCGTTGATAAAGCATTGCCTGCATCAACATGTGATTTTCAGGAATTACAATTCCTGTTTGATCATCAGAATACATCATCTTTACAGTATCTCCAATTGATTCAATCATGTTTGCATGAATATGTATCATGTTTGTGTCTGTAAAGCTAAATTCCATAGTAACAGCATAATCCCTAACATCTTTAGTTCCTTTTGCAGTCCATAATGTTGCTACACCATGTTCATTTTTGAAAATTTCTAAAATTTCAGAGGGTTTTGGTGCTTTGTCTTTAAATCTAATATCTATAATGTGTAAATGCATTTGTCTTGTTGGAACCTTGATTGCACGTAAAAAGAGTGGAGTTTCTTTTCCCATGTAGCTTTTTACATCATCACCCTGATGTGGATTTTCACTCCATTCAATAGTATCTTTTACTTCTTTGTCAGTCTGTTCAATGTCGACCCATCTTCTAATTAGTGTAACATCAAATCTTACTAATCTATCACCGTATCTTTCACGCAATGGTTGAAGAATACGTCCCATACCAGTAACATTACAACTACCTTGCATGACATGTTTTTTTCCAAAAGCTTCTGTATAATTTACTCTAGAGTTAAACAATAAATCAGAAACTGCTTTTTCATCGTAAACTGATTCTCCTCCTTGATAAATGACCATAACTCCTTTTGATTCATAGAGATTTTTCTTGTTCAGATAACCAAGTCCACCTGGTGCAGCATCAATTACCAAGTCACAGTCATCTAGTACAGTTTCTATAGTTCCTGCAATTTTAAAATCTTTGAATGAATCCATTTTTTTTCCAGGAACAAAAACATCTAAACCTAGAGAAATTGCTGTATTGACCTTCTCATCTGGGGAATATTTTCCCACACCTATTACTTGAATTTCAGGATCATCTTTGATAAAGGAGGTGATTCTACTTCCAATAGAACCAAAACCGTTTACGAAAACCCTTTTCATAATTTCACTCCAAACAAGCCATTTATTTAGATTCTAAACTCCAATACGCTTAAGTTCTTGATTTTTTGAAAGTTATTCAAAGATGACTGAGAAAAAATCAAAGAAAAAAGACGGGAGAAAACAGAAAGGACAGAAATCATCTGAATTAAAACAACGAATTAAAAAATACAAAAGTGAACAACAAATAAAGAAAAAGGGAAAAAAACCAAAGAAGTATTAGATTCTAAACTCTTTTTCATTAAATTACCCTCAAAAACTACTCAAGACTACGTATCTGTGCGGACTCTCGGATCAAAGTCAAACAGTAAACCTTTATCCACTTACTCGAAATGTTTGACTATGACAGTAGGTCGAACACAAAGACATTATTGTAACAAGTGTCATCTAAAACGCCCTAAATGTATCTGTAAAAAACAGTAAACGAGATTAATAATTCTTAGTTTAATTAGCAATCACAATCTAATGCTTCTAATCCCATGATTTGCCTGTACGTATGACCTTTCTCACAGTTTTCATCAAACTCTTGAACAAAGACTTTATGCCCTTGAGGAAATGATTTTATGTATTCTACTAATTCATCATATGAAACCCAGATTCTAGGTATTCTTTCACGTAAACGAAAAAATCCTTTATGTTCTCCTTTATCTTCACTAGTGATCCAAAATTTATGAAATCTTTTTGCTAAATCATTCATCTTCATCATCTGGACAGATTGGACAGTTTACTTCTTCTCTTTCATTTTTAATATAAGCGTAAAAGACTCTACCACAGTTTAAACAAATGCACATTCTTTTGTGACGTTTTTTCAGTTTTAGGAATTGGGCTTTGACTGAATCAACCCATTCGGTATTAAATTTCCATTCACCTGATTCATCATCAAGAAAGTAATGTTTCCAAGCTTGTTTAGTTTTTTTTCTGTGAAAACGAAAACTTCCTGTGTTTTTGTACACTTTACACACTGATAATGTTACTTTTGACACTGTAAATCACGTCTAATCACGGCTTTTTTTCCCATACCAAAATCAACATGATTTTTTCTATTATCTTCTTTGATTTGTTTACTTGGTTTACTGAAAATTCTTAATTCTTAGATTTGATTATTTTAATTTTTCAAAGGAATTTTTATAACTATCTGGGTTTGTTTGGAGTTGGGATTCCACAGTTGCTTTTGAAAATTTGTGTACTGTCATCAAATGTTCTAGAATATCA
>DRGT01000123.1 GCA_011055585.1 Candidatus Nitrosopumilus sp.
ATTGTATGTATCAATCAAACCATATCCAACTAATCGAAGATAGGGATTTCCTACAGACCAAGGTACATCACTGGTATCAAAACCAATAATAAGTGGAATAAGCCAGTAGGTATTTTTTCCATCTGTTACTGGAAGAGAATCTAATTCTTTTCCAAACAAATTATACAAAAAGTAAGGATAAAGTGTTTGCATTCTTTCTGTGATGTCTTTGTAACGCATTATGTGAACTGGTTCTGTTGGAAATGAAAGCAAAAAGTTTGGCTCAAAAACCCAACTCAATGGGGGAGCTACAGTTATTCCGCCTGCGCCATTGTAAAACGCACCACCCAATTCGGCACTTACATCACCTCTGTTAATAGGATAACCAGACCAAGTTTGTTCAAGTAAACCTCCTTCTCCATAATAGATGGCTCTTTGATCAAAGAATTCACTGCTATCAACAATTTGGCCATCAGTTGCTTCTAACGTAAGAAATCCAGTAGGTACGTGTGTGTAGACAAGATGTTCATTGTACCATCTATCTCCCGCAGCAACTGAGGTTGGTAAAATTGGTTTCATTGAGGCAGTCCAGTACAATTTATCATTGAAACGGAGAAGGAGGTTTACTTGAACAAACTTGGTCTGCTTATCCTATAAACAGAGGTGATGTAAGTGCTGAATTGGGTGGGGCACTTTATAATGGCGCAGGCGGATTGACTATAGCTCCACCATTGAGTTGGGTTTTTGAGCCAAACTTTTTGCTTTCATTTCCAACAGAACCAGTTCACATAATGCGTTACAAAGACATCACAGAAAGAATGCAAACACTTTATCCTTACTTTTTGTATAATTTGTTTGGAAAAGAATTAGACTCTCTTCCAGTAACAGACGGAAAAAATACCTACTGGCTTATTCCACTTATTATTGGTTTTGATACCAGTGATGTACCTTGGTCTGTAGGAAATCCCTATCTTCGATTAGTTGGATATGGTTTGATTGATACCTATAATGGTGATATTAGGTTACTAAAAGCTGGCGATGATTTCTTTACTGAAATGTTTGCTAGTCAATATGCTGAACAGATTGAACCAATGCCCGACTGGCTAAAAGAACAAGCCAGATATCCTGTCGAATTATTTAATTGGAAAACTGAAATGTATAACATCTATCACGTCGATAATATAGAAACATTCATTCAAGCAAACGAATTCTATGAAATTCCTAGAGGCCTAGAGACATACTATATTGAAGCAAAACCACCAGGATTTGAACAAACAGAATTCATTGGTTTACTCTCTTTAGAATTAAGAGGATCTCAGGGTAGAAACTTAGCAGGCTTTATGATTGTAGAAAATGATTTGCCAAATCTTGGAAAAATGCAATTTTATGAAGTTCCATTAAACTCTACTACCAAGCTTATTGGTCCAACAGCTGTCCGTGAGGCACTTGATAGAGATCCAGACTTTGCACAATTAAAAACTCTATTAAGAAATCCTCGAATTGGTGATAACATTTTGTATCAAGTTGGTGATCATGATACTTACTTTATTCCAGTTTATACTGCTGGAGCAGGAGGTGTAGTAGCTCAATTAGGAACCATTGCAGCAGTAGGTGCAGCATTTACTGGAGAATACTATGTTGGTCTTGGCGATACTCAGGAAGAAGCATTTGAAGCATATCTTCAAAAATTATCAGGAGTTGTTATAACACCACCTTCAGCAAATGGAGAAGTAATTGAATTAGAAAGATCAGATAGAATAGATATTATCAAATCTATTTTCGAAAGTGAAGATATTAAAATTTTAGAACCTACCTCTATACAGGTTCCATTATCTTTCAAAGAAAGTGAAATCTTCTTCTTTACAGATAAAGAACAAGCTGATACAGAAGAATTAGTATTAGAATTCATAGATGACTTTGTTAAACCTCGTACAGACAAAGTCTATCTTTGGGAAGATGGTAATGTGCTCAACTTTGGAACATTTATTGTAAGAGATAATGTTCTAGAAGTACATTACATCTCAATTGAGGTTGGCAGATAGTTGCTATTAGTTGTCGATAATGGTTCTGTATACACAAAACATCTAACTGATTTCCTTACAAATAAAATAAATTTTGAGGTACTTACACACGATAATGTAAAACTTTCGAATTTGAACAATTATGATTCATTCATCTTATCTGGTAGACGAAAAAATGATCAATTAATGAATAGTATAAATTCAAAAATCATTAAACATTCAATTCAGAAGAGAAAATCACTTTTAGGGATTTGCTACGGAGCAGAAATATTGAATCTTACATTGGGTGGAACAATAAAAAAATCTAATTCACTTCACAAAGGCAATCAAGAAATTACAATTTCTCAAAAAAATGCTTTATGTAATGACAAAATTGAGGCATTTGAGAGTCATAATTATGAGATTTCACGATTGGCTGATTCATTAGATTGTATAGCTTTTTCTAATTCATGTAAAAACGAAATCATCAATATCAAAAATTCTAATATTTTTGGTACACAATTTCATCCCGAAATGACTACTAATGGAAAAACATTAATTGAAAAATTTTGCCTTCTTCAAAATTAATCACTAGTAAATAAGTTGAAATATAGTAAAAAATGATGAAACGAATTGATTAACAAATTAGAAATAAAGGTAAACGAAAAGGGAGAGATCACTTCACCAAGTTATCCAGAACTAGTTTCGAAAATAAATGAAATTATCGAAATACTAAATAACAAATAAACAAATCCTATTCAAAAAATATCTAATTATCTCATGTGTCATAGTTTTGTGTCTATCGCCTTAGATTAGTGTTATATAGATTGAGCATACTGTAACAATTATGGATGCAAGATGTCCTGAATGTCAAAAGGTTGCAGTTCTTGACGAAGATATGAAATTTGTAAAGTGCCCTCACTGTAATTTCGAAACAGATTATGAAAATTATTTAGAAATTATGAAAGAACAAGCAGTTAACATGGCTGTAGATTACATTCCTGACAGGTCAGGATTATAATTACCAATAACTTCCTTTATCTGAACAATCTAAATGTGAACCACACTTTGGACAAAACATGTGACAAGCTTGCAAGTTTATCATCTGGTTTTCGCATTTTGGGCATTTAATTTCTTCAACCACAAATTTTCAATATTGTTTTAGTTTAAAAATAATGTCCAAACGTTAATTAGTAGTTCAGATTTTTTTGTGAATACTTGACTAACTTCAAATTAACCATTTCCGACAAAAAAGGAAAATCCTTAACTAAAGAATTGAAAGATAATGAAGCTAATCCATTATTAGGATTACAAATTGGAAAAGAAGCTGATGCAGTAATTGTCGGATTATCTGGTAAAATGAAAATAACAGGCGGTAGTGATAAATCTGGAGTTCCAATGAGATCTGATATTCATGGCAGTGCAAGAAAATACGTTTTATTAACTAAAGGTGTTGGATTGCAAGATGCTGAAAAAGGTCAACGATTTCGAAAATTAACTAGAGGTAATACAATATCTGAAGAAATTTATCAAATAAATTGTAGATTTGATGGTATAATTCCTGCAGAAAAACCAGCCGAAGAAAAAACTGATCCTCCTAAAGATGAAAAAAAGAAAGCAAAAACTGATCCTCCTAAAGATGAAAAAAAGAAAGCAAAAACTGATCCTCCTAAAGATGAAAAAAAGAAAGCAAAAACTGATCCTCCTAAAAAAACTGAAAAACAAGGAAAAAAGAATAAGTTAACATAACCCAACTCTAAATTTTGACCATTGCATTGGAAAGAAACTCTGCCTGATTGGTATGTAAAAAAATATGGTTACCAACCCTGTGTAAATATTGGAACTGCAGGACATGTAGATCATGGGAAAACAACTCTAATTCAATCACTTACAGGAGTATGGACAAGTGTTCATAGTCAAGAGCTAAAGCGTGGTATTACCATTAGAGTAGGTTATTCTGATGCAGCATTTTACAAATGTAAAAGTTGTGAAGAACCATTAGGATACTCTACAACTCCGAAATGTTCCAATTGTGGAAAAGAAAGTGAGTTATCAAGAGTAGTAAGTTTTGTTGATAGTCCTGGACACGAAAGTTTGATGGCAAACATGTTATCTGGTTCTGCATTAATGGATGGTGCTTTACTAGTTATTGCAGCAAATGAAAAAGTTCCAAAACCTCAAACGAAAGAACATTTGCTTGCACTTGAAACTCTAGGAATTAAACAAATTGTTCTTGTACAAAACAAAATTGATTTGGTTTCATACAAAGATGCAATGACAAACTATTCTGATATTACAAAATTTGTAAAAGGAACAAATGCTGCAAAATCTCCTATTATACCAATATCATCTCAATCTGGTCTTAATATTGATGCTTTAATCGGAGCTATTGAATCGAACATTAAAACACCAACACGAAACGAATCCAAAGATGCAGTAATGCATGTGTTACGTTCCTTTGATGTTAACAAACCTGGTTCGAAAATAAAAGATATGAAGGGTGGTGTAATTGGAGGAAGTCTTACACAAGGAGTATTTGCTGTTGGAGATGAAATAGAAATTAAACCAGGACTATTAAATGAAAAAAAGAAAATCTATGAGCCATTACAAACAAAAATTGTTTCTTTAGGAACTGGCGCAGGAATAGTTGACTCTGTAAAACCAGGTGGTCTTGTGGCAATTGGAACAAAACTTGATCCAACCATGACAAGAAGTGATTCATTTATTGGCTCAGTAATTGGTAAGCCTGGAACACTTCCAGAAACTTTGTCACAAGCAAAACTCGATATCAACTTATTTGATTCAGCTGTAGGTATCACAGGTGAAACAAAAGTTTTACCAATTCAAAATGGCGAATTATTAAGACTAAATATTGGCACAGCTCCTGTGCTTTCTAAAGTAAGCAATGTAAAATCTAATAAAATTCAAGTAGAATTAAGAAGACCAATATGTATCTTTGAAGGTGAAAACGTCGCAATTAGTAGAAGAATTGCAGAAAGATGGAGATTGATTGGAGCAGGAATAGTTGGTTGACGTTATTTGTGATACAAGTTTTATAATTTATCTAGCTACCAAAAAAATTAAAAATATTGATAATATTGAAGCAGAAATTGGACAAATTAACTTCGTTATTCCTAACACAGTAAAGAATGAACTTGAAAAACTTTGCACCAATGAAAATAAGAAACTTGAAGCAAAGGCTACTCTAAATTTTATAAAAAATCTACGTACAATTCCAATTTCAGGAAATTATGCTGATGATGCCATACTCTCATATGTAAAAGAACACGGTGGGATGATAGCAACAATGGATAAAGAATTAAAAAATAAAGCAAAATCACTTGGATCCAGTATAATCACACTTTCTAGTGATAGGATTATTTTAGATTCTTAGAAAAATTTAACTTACCAATAAAAAATCAATATCCCATGACCGGTTTAGAATTAAAAAGTTCTTCATTTTCTGATGGAGATGAAATCCCAAAAAAATATGGATATAAACATGGTAATGAAAATCCACCTCTCTCAATTAATGGAATCCCATCAGAAACAAAGTCACTTGCATTAATAATGGATGATCCTGATGCTAAAGCTGCTGTGGGAAAAATATGGGTACATTGGGTAATTTGTAATATCGATCCTAATACTACTGAAATACCAGAATCACATTCATTACAAAATATAATAAATGGAAAAAATGATTTTGGTGAATTAGGTTATGATGGCCCTGCACCTCCAGACAAAAGGCATACCTATATTTTCAAACTTTATGCATTAGATACAAAACTAGATTTACAAAATGGGGTCACAAAAGATCAAGTAGAAAATGCTATAGAAAGTCATATTTTAGAACAAGCGATTCTTAAAGGAACATACGCTCCATGATATGAAAACATCTGTTTAAAAAATCACGACTAAAGATATTCAAAAACTTCTTACAAAAGAGTAATAAACAATCTCAAATCACACACGATAATTGAAATCTAATTTAAAATTATTTTCTACAGGAAAATTTGATTTTCGATTAAGTCATCTTTTGATTATCGGAATCCTTGTAATCAGTTTTTC
>DRGT01000124.1 GCA_011055585.1 Candidatus Nitrosopumilus sp.
AACATACCATCTCTCCTCTTTTAGAAAAATCTTTCATGATGAGAAAAAATTATGTATTGTGTACAATCGCGTATTTTTCGTATATTTATAAACATAATACTGCATCTTAAAATGAGAATCTGCATTGAAAATTGATCAAGCACAAGAACCTGATTATGAATCTGTAAAAATCGATTATGTTGGATTTGTTGATCCTTATGCTGTAGAAGGGTTGCTTGTCTTAAAATCTGATGATGGTCAGGAATTTCATATGAGGGCATTTTCTGGCGAAGTTGCAAAACATATTGCAAGTTTTAATGAGGATGTAAAAGATTCTGTTCCAACAATTTACAAAATGTTAGAAGAAATTTGTGAGCTGAATGAACAAATGCTTGTCAAAGTCAAAGTTTATGAAAGTGGTCAGGTTCTTCGAGCAAACCTTTACTTTACGGGAAAAAAAGAACTTGTTTTAAGAAATTATCGAGCTTCTGATGCAATGGCATTAGCTGCGTTTTACAACATTCCAATTTTGGTAAGAAAATCATTACTAAAAGAAAAAATGGAAGCCTAAGTTACTATTTCATCTAATCTGTCTTCTTGCCGTGCTTTTTTAATTTCCATTGCAATTCTTCGTCCAATACCAAATGTTTGGCCATATTGATATTTTGTATATGGAGAAGTTGTTGCAACAATTGGATTGCCTGGAACTCGTAGGGATACATCATATACAATCAATTCCAAATCTTTTGTAATTACACTTTGTAGCGAAAATGGACCAATTATTCCTGGTTGATACTCTCTTTTTACAGCATTAACGAATTTATCCCCCATGGAAATCACTTTTTCTAATAATGATTCTCTTATGCTCGCTGGCGTGTGCCCTACTTCAATATTTTGTACATCTACATTCAAATCAAGTTGTTGTTTTGCAGGTAATGCATTAAAATCATGCAAATTAGTTTGTAGCCTTCTTTCAATTCCTATAAAATCAACAAAATCAGAAATTGGAGTGTAAAAATAATTAAAATTCATGTAAGTACCAATTGATAATTCTTCAATACTAGAATTTTCTAAATCCTTTTTTGAAACAGTTCCCTGTTTAATTTTTTGTTCTGCTTTCTTTTTGTAATCACTATATGATGAAACCATGAAAAACGCTCGTTCAAGTTTACGTTTTTTTTCTTGCACTTTAACAATTGCAGGTTTTGTAATGTTCTTTGGATTTTTGAAAAGCCTTGGATGTTTGATTCTAGCTTTTTCTAATAGATAGTATTGATTTTTTTTATGAGAACGTTCTTCAGCTTGAAATAATGCTCTATTTCCAAAAATTGGAACTTTGAAAGAGTTCTCAATTGGTTTGTATCCTAAATATGCAATAAGAGAACGATGTGGAACTATAATCGTGTTAGTATCTCTCAAATTTTTTTGAACATTTGGAGAAAGCATATCTTTGAATTTTTTTAAAACAACAATTTCATCTGCAATTCTGCTAAAGCGCTTGTATGTGATCTCTCTTCCTTTTTGACAATAAACAACAGTTTGCATTCCTTCATCTTTGGCACCATCCATAACTTCTAGCGCAGAATGGCTACCCAGAACACCAATTCTAACATCAGAATAATCATTAACTATTTTCTTAATCTCAGATCTCTTAATCACATCATTTCTTAATCTGGGGAGCTAATATAGCTATGATTTTGATTTGTTAAAGTAAATTATCTTCCCAAAATTTTTCTTTACTTGGAAAAAAAAATTCGTAATCAACCATATCTAATGCTGAATCAATTTCTTCTTCTAGTTCATCCAAATGTTCAATTCCATTTTTTGAAAGGGGAAGATGATTTTCTTGTCCTTTTAAAATGACTCCATACATTTCTGCAGTTATTCTATCCACATCAAGTAACTCATGATATCGATTCATAGTAAAATATACTGTTTATAATTAATGATAATGTAGATGTCTGAAAAAAGAACTAACACATTTTGTTATTAAAGAAGAGTTTATCATGCACCTTATCAAAGTAATATTATGTTTTATGCGTTTGAGCTTCAGCTTGCTGGAATAATTCTTTTAACAGCTATGATAGCTGGTGGAATTAGTTTGTGGTTGAAGCGAAGACGAGATAAATTAAATCAACTTGAAGAAGAGGCCAAAAAAGAAGAACAGAATCTTTAGATTTTGCTAGTGGTCAATTTGATTTTGTAACTAATAGATAAAATAGTGTAAGAACTTTATAACAATAATTGAAACTGATTATTGGAATTACTGGAAGTACTGGAGTAATTTATGGAATAAGACTACTAGAAACTCTGAAAAAACTTAATGTTGAAACACATTTGATAATGTCTGAATGGGCAACAAAATGTTTAGCAATGGAGACTGAATACTCTCCAGACCAAGTTAAATCATTAGCTAATACAGTTTCAGATGAACATAACATGGCAGCAAGTATCTCTAGTGGAACACATAAGGTTGATGGAATGATTGTTGCGCCATGCAGCATGAAAACATTATCTAGTATTGCAAATGGATATGATGAAACATTAGTTGCAAGAGCTGCGGCGGTAACTATCAAAGAAGGACGAAGATTGGTGTTAATGGTACGAGAAACACCACTAAGTGCAATTAATTTAGAAAACATGTTAAAATTAGCAAGACTCGGAATTGTTATTCTACCTCCTGTTACAGAATTTTATACAAAGCCAAAATCAATTGATGATATAGTAAATCATGGCGTAGGAAAATGCCTTGATCAATTCGATTTAGAGCACGATTTATACCCTAGATGGGGAACATTTTGAAAGTAATAATTGCCCAAAATTCATTTTGAAAAAATAGTAAAAGCGGAAAGAAAAAAAGTATTTGATATTGCAGCAAATTATAAAGAATTTCAAAAAACTTTACCTGAATTTTTTACATCAATAAGAGTAAGATCAACTAGAGATGACGTTTCTATCGTTGAAGAACATGTGAGGATATCTGGCAAAGAATTAGTGATGATGACAAAACATGTGATACAGTATCCTGAAACTCACGAAGTTTTTGTTATTGGTGGTGACGCTAAGGGAAGTCATATAGTTGAAAAATATGAAAGCGTTGATGAAGGAACAAAAATTACCGTTGACGCTGATATCAAACTAAAAGGCGCACTGAAAATTGTTGGTTTTTTTAGAAAGGGAAAGATTACAAAAGGATTTTCTAAGATAATGGATGAATTTGCAAAAATCGCAGAAAGTTAATCCGATTTTGATTTGTTTTTTTCTTTAAACTCTTTTAATTCTTTGTCGCCTTCAATTCTACCTTTTTCATATTCCCCCTTTGCTTTTCCAAAGGTTTTTGCAAGTTGAGGAATTTTTTTAGCGCCAAATAGTAAGACTGCGATAACAACTATTATCCAAATCCATTCTTGGCCTGCAACAAAGTTTGTGAATTGTTCGAACATCCGACCTACTTTTCCTTCATTTATGATTTAAGTGTTCCAACCTTACGTTCTTTTCGTTCAATGAAAACCATGCCTGTAATATATAGTGCAATCATTGGTAGTGCAATAAACCACATGGTAACACCAGTACCATCTGGAGTGATCACTGCACCAAATATGACAATAATTATAATTGCATAACGGATATTTTTTCTCCAAAATTTTGCATCAGTCATTCCAGTTACTGTTGTCGCGTACATAATCAACGGAAGCTGAAATGAAATACCAAATGCTAACAAGAACTGTAAAACAAATGTCACAAAATCCATGATATTCAAAAATGTCACTAGTCCGGCTGATTCTCCATATCTATACAGAAATTCAAGAATGTATGGGATTACAAGAAAAAATGAAAACAAACAACCAGCGACAAACAATCCCAGAGCAGGAAATGTAATAGATCTTCCAATATTGATTTCATTTTCTTTTAGAGCAGGTTTTAGAAATGTAACTGCCTCTCTAATTATGACTGGCATTGCAACCACAACACCAACAAGTGCCGCAATGTACACTTGAGCAAAAAACGCTTGTCCAGGAGCAGTTTGAATAAGCTGAACATTTTCAGGAACTAAATTAATTCTAAGATAATCTGTAATCTGAGCTGCTATGTTGTTTAATGGTTCCGGAATTGGATAGAAGATCGTAATGCCTGCAAATTCAACGGGTTCTACATGGAACGTTAAAAGAAAAGCAGTAATTGCTATAACAATAATTACAATCCGCAGTACACGTTTTCTTAATTCTTCAAGATGTCTATTGATTTCTTGAATCTCTGACAATAGTAATTCTACTAAACTAAACTATAATTTGTTATCTGAAAAAATTAAGCATAAAAAATCAAAATTTGAGAAAATTAACCAAAAACTGTTATGACATTTGCAAGAGAATTCATCATTCCATCTGTAAACTCTACAGTATAGTCATACGCATTGTTCAAAACATCCGCTATTGGTTGCATAAACTCATACACTTTTTCCATATTGAGATTTAGAGACATTCTTTAAGTTTTCAGTGGAGTAAAATGATTTTAAAATTAGTTTGTATCAGATGCTACAAACCGGAGTTTAAATAGAATATTTCAAATATTCCTGTCTATTTACCTGGAATTGGTAAAAGTTTTGAATCTGGCAAGCCTGATTCGTTTCTTTCCTCCTCAGTCAAATTTTCAAATTCTAAAGAAATTACAGACCTGGTGTTAAAATTTGATTCTATTTCTTTTGCCAATGAAGCAATATCTTTTGCAGAATAGATTTCTTTTGAACCCGCAAGAAAAATTCTGCCTCCTTTTTCTTTTTCTTTTCCGCCGAACTTATTTTTCAAAAATTTTGTAATGTTTGGCAATTCAGTTAGTGCCAAGTTATTGTGATAATATGTTATTCCTTTAACAGATTTGTAATCAAGTGGAGTTCCATGTCTATAAAGAAAGACGCCGATAAAAACTGCGTTTTCTTCTGGTTCTCTAATTCCTTTAATTTCCCAATTTAGTAATTTTCCTTCATTATAGCTTAAATTTTCGATTTCATCTGGAGTTAATTTCCAATATCTTTGCTTACTCACTTCAAATTTTTGACAAATTAACAGCTATAAATTCCAAACCTAGTGCCATACGTGAAAAAGTGATCTTCTTTTAATATTATTATGAAGATCTTAATGTGATGGGTGTAAGAGTCACTGTGGTGTTGGATAATGCAAATGTTGAAAAGCTTAGAACAATTCAAGCAAAATTACTTCGTGGTTCAACAAAATCTGTAAGTTTTTCACATGTGTTGAATCGCGTAGTAGAAGATGGATTAAAAAAATTCAAACCATAGTTACAAATCAATTGTACAAATTCGTGTTTTTATACTTAAATTGAAATAGAAGTAAGATAACCGATTTGGTTGAGAATGTATTGTTGTCTATCTACTGTCCAGCTAAATCGGCTATCTTAATTAAAAATTTGTATTAGTTTAGAAGATAGATTAATTATGACTTTATTCTCAGAATAGCCGTGCTATTATTCAAAGTACATGTAACAATTGAAAATAAGCCAGGCATTAGTGATCCTGAAGGCGATACAATTCTAAATGATTTGGTTTTAAAAGGAAGCTTTTCATCAGTTTCCAAAATTCGTTCAGCAAAAATGCTCAAATTTGATATCAAAGAAAAAAACAAAATTCAGGCCAAGAAAAAAGTTCAAGAGCTCTGCGATGAGTTAAGAATCTATAATCCTATGGTAAGCAAAATTACAATCCAGGTTTTTGAAAATTAGCCATTTTCTGCTAGATTTTCTACAGTTCCCTCAATCAAAAGTTTGCTTCTAAGAAATGATGTTAAATCAGTTTGTGTAATAACACCAACTAGTTTTCCATCATCCACTACCAAAAGTCTTCGAATTTTGTTGTTAAACATTTTTTGTACTGCGTCTTCAATTTCGGTAGATGGTCCAACTGATCTAAATTTGTAAGACATTATTTCTGATAGAGGAACTTTTGAGGCAACTTTATCATTAGCAACTAATTTTCTAACAAAATCACTTTCAGTAACAACTCCTATCGGCTCTTCGTTTTTTAAAACAACCAAGAAACTGATCTCATTTTCTTTCATAAAGCATGCAGCATCTAAAACCGTTTTATCAAGTCCAATAGTGATTACATTTTTTTCCATAATGTCACGAATTTGTCCCATACTGAATGAATGATCTTTTACAATAAAATATTTTGGTTAGATTTCAATTAAATACAGCGTAAATTTAAGATAAATGTGAAAGTCGGTGTTGTAGTTTTTCCCGGTAGTAACTGTGATCGGGACATGTTTCACGTTTTAAACGATGTTTTCAAAATTGACGCACAATTTTTCTGGCATGAAAAAAACCTCCCAAAAGAAATTGATGCAGTAATCTTACCCGGTGGATTCTCTTATGGTGACCGCCTTAGAGCTGGAGTTATCGCAGCACATAGCCCGATAATTAGTGATATAAAAAAACTAGCAAACAAAGGAATTCCAATTTTAGGAGTATGTAATGGCTTTCAAATTTTGGTAGAATCCGGACTCTTACCTGGGGTTTTACTAAAAAATAATTCTTTAAGATTCATGTGCAAATGGACAAATTTGATTGTAGAAAACAACAAGACACCTTTTACTAACAAATTGAAACTACATCAAAAAATTCCAATACCTATTGCAAATGGGGAAGGCAGATACTATGTAGATGAAAAAACACTAAACAAACTCAAAAAAAATAATCAAATTGTTTTTCGATATGAAGAGATCGTAAATGGATCTTCTTGCAGAATAGCTGGCGTGTGCAACGAATCTGGTAATATTGTTGGTATGATGCCTCATCCAGAACGAGCAACTGAATCAGAAATTAATCCTATAGATAACAAACCATCTTCACTAATTTTTGAATCACTTTTGAAAACAATAGGTGTTAAAAATTGAGTTTAGAAACACAAGAATTAATTCATCTTAAATCAAAAATTCGTAGAAAACCCACACAAACTGAGATCCAAATTGTTGCTGCTGAATGGTCAGAACACTGTTCGTACAAGTCATCAAAAAAACATCTCAAAATGCTTCCAATGAATGGACCGTTAGTAATTTCTGAAAAAGGATATGATTCAGGTGTTTTAGACGTTGGCGATGGATACGTTGTCACAGTTCACATTGAGAGTCATAATCATCCTTCCGCAGTTGAACCGTATGGAGGAGCTGCAACAGGAGTTGGAGGAGTAATTCGGGATATACTTTCAACCGGTACACGACCCATTGCAATTTTAGACGGATTGCGTTTTGGTAATATTGAAAAAGATTCCCAGGCTAGATGGTTATTCAAAAACGCTGTAATGGGAATTGCAGATTATGGAAATTGTTTGGGAATTCCAACAATTGGAGGCGAAGTTGAATTTGATGATTGTTATACAAATTATGCACTTGTAGATGTTGCAGCAATTGGTTTTGGAAAAAAAGACAGATTGATAAAAAATAGTGCTAAGAAAGGCGATTTAGTAGTTTTACTTGGGGGTTCTACTGGAAGAGATGGAATTGGCGGTTCTCAATTTGCATCTGATTCACTAGAATCAGAAAATAGGTCTGCAGTTCAAATCCCTGACCCATTTATTGAAAAATTAATTATTGAAGCAATTCTTGAAGCAAGAAATCACAAACTGATTAAAGCAATGAAAGATTTGGGTGGTGGTGGTTTATCTTGTGCAATTTCTGAAATTGCTGACACTCTTTCTGTAGGAATAGAATTAGACGTGAACAAAGTTCACACAAGAGAACCAAACATGAACACTGATGAGATTATGGTTTCTGAATCACAAGAAAGAATGTTAATAATTACTGATAAGAAAAAACTAAAAAAATTCGAAGAAATTTGTAAAAAATTTCGAATTAAATGCTCAGTGCTTGGACAAGTCACACAGAAAAAAATGATGAAGGTGACAAGAGGAAAAAAAATATTTGCAAATTTACCTACAAATGTTGTTGCAAATGCTCCTTTATTGGATAGACCTACATCAAAACCGAAATATCTAAAATCTATTCAAAATGAAAAAAAATTCAAAATCATAAACCTTTCAACAATACTTTTGAAATTGCTGTCTTCTCCA
Organism: Candidatus Nitrosopumilus sp.; assembly: GCA_011055585.1. The sequence goes on from DRGT01000124.1 coordinate 8,057, forward strand.
AACATTGCTAGCAAAAATTGGGTGTATGATCAATATGATCATGAAGTGGGAATAAGAACTGCAGTTAAGCCAGGTTATGATTCGTCAGTCTTACGTCTAGATAATGGGAAATTTTTGGCAGTAAAAATTGATGGCAATCCAAAACAATGCTATCTTAATCCAAGAGAAGGTGCGATTGGCTGTTTTGAAGAAGCATGCCGAAATGTTGTTTGTACTGGAGCAAAACCAATAGGAATGGTTGACCATCTTCAATTTGGAAATCCTGAAAATCCAGAAATTTTTTGGACATTTTTAGAATCATTAAAAGGATTAACCGACTTTGCAAAGTTTTTAAAAATACCGTGTGTTGGTGGTAAAGTTAGTTTTTATAATGAGACATCAATTGGGCCAATAAAACCATCTCCATTGATTGGAGTTTTAGGATTAATTGATGGAAAACCTCTTCGTCCACAATTAATTTTACATAACGATTCACTTGTAATTATTGGAGAAACTAAAAATGAATTAGGCGGATCTGAATACTTTGAATACATTCATAATTTTATTGGAGGAAAATGCCCCGTTGTTAATTTTAAAACCTCAAAACAACACATGGATGCCGTTCTTGAATTAATTAAAAAAAATCTAGTCAAAGTGGTTCATGATTGTTCTAAAGGTGGTTTGGGTGTAGCAATCTCTGAGCTAGCCATGCAAAATAAGATTGGCTGTAAAATTTCTTTAGAAAAGGTACCTGGAGAAAAACTATCTGATGATAGAATTCTTTTCTCTGAAAGTCATTCCAGATACCTTCTTGTTGTTGAAAGAAAAAATCTAAAACAAATTCAAAGTTTTTTGGAAAGAAAAGCTATATCATATGATGTGATAGGAAAATTTTCAAGCGATCAGATTATTTTTCAAAAAAATTCTAGTAATGTGATAAAACTAAGCGTTGATAAAGCGCAAAAATCTTGGATTAGATCATTGGAGGAGTTAGTAGTTCATGGTTGAAGAATTGCAAGAAATTAGGGAACGAAAACCCGAAGGTCTTTAATCATACTAAAACTAAGAATTAAGAATTTTCAGGATTAACAGTTCGTATCAAATGTCAATGAAGCCAACTTTAATTCTAGACAGGGAGAATATGTGTACAATTTTAAAGGATATTGAGCTAACTAGTATTATGAAAAAGATAGAAGCTCTAGTTCCAAGTGATAAACTGCGAGAAGTAAAAGAGGCAATCAAAAAGGCCGGCGCAGGAGGCCTCATGGTTCTTACAGGAAAGGGCCAAGGAAAAGGCCAACGACCCGAAGTTACAGGAGGAAGAGGCACCACAAGATATGTAGCTGAATACAATGCCATAGAATCGGTTATGACAGTGGTTGATGATTCGGTTGTCGATGTTATAGTGTCAGCTATTACAGACGCTGCTTCAACTGCCAGTAAGGGTGATGGTAAGATCTTTATCAGCTCCATAGATGAGGTAGTTGATATTGGAAGCAAACAAAAGGGCACTCAAGCGTTATAATCAACAGAATTGCCGAACTATTGAAATCTATGAATTAAGAATTTTCAGGGTCACTCATTTCTTTTTTTCACAAGTAATTTGATGATTGTGTAATTCCCTTTCATCTAATGCCATATACCCGCAAAATTCACACATTGGTTTTGGTTTATTCTCATCTTTATCATATTTTCTAATTAGATAAGTACCGATTATGATCAACACAATTATTACAATCCAAGCATAAGGAAAAGGAAACACCATCATAATAGGGATCGAGACAACAATAGCAGCTATGATTAAGATAATTCCAAAAACTAGGCTTAGCGTTCCCATTAGTATTTCAAACTTAAACTAAGAATTAAGAATTTTCAGGAAACCAAGTAAACCAAACCAAGATAATATTGGATAATATTTTTAGATAAACACCAGGACTGATAAGTTCTTATTGCATTTTTCACAAGAGATAGTAAATGACACTTGGCGAGGGTTCAAACCAATGCTATTTGATTTTTGGCGATCATAATAATTCTAAATTTTGGTACAAATTTCAGGCACGAACAGGGAAGTGTAATTTAATTGGTTAAAGAAAATTGTGGCGTAGTTGGCATTTTCAGTCTTGATGGCTCTAATGTCATTCCTATGGCAATTGATGCACTTAGAGCACTACAACATAGGGGACAAGAAGCCTGGGGAATAGCTGTACCAAATAAACCACCATTAAAAAAATTAGGACTAGTTTCTGCATCCTCATCAGAATTTAAAAAAATTTCAGACGAATACAATTCTTCAGCCGTAATTGGGCATGTAAGATATTCTACTATTGGAAAAAGTAATCTCGATAATGCTCAGCCTCTCAAAGTAAAAGATCTATGCATTGCTCATAATGGAACCATTGCTAATGTTCAAGAATTAGCTAATATGGTAGGTGGATGTTCATTCACTCCTCAAAATTCTAGTGATACTTTGGTTGTAGCTGAAAGAC
>DRGT01000125.1 GCA_011055585.1 Candidatus Nitrosopumilus sp.
TATAAAGATCTACCATACGATTGTAAAGCATGCAATGAAACGTTTTCTAGTATGGAAGAAATGAGAACTCACTTACAGAGAAAACACAGTTACAAAAAAGACCGAGATTAAATCGCTTTAATTGATTTTACTATTGGGGCTCTTACTTTAGTGAATACCCTAAATCCACAAATGCATTTTATTTCCGGCAATCTACTCAGCTCAGAATTTGGAACATTAGTGCCACATCTTAGACAAGAATAGATTACATCAAACTTTTCTTCAGGAGCTGTGGCTTCTATTGGTTCAGTTGATTCTATTGGAGCACTCGCTTCTGATTCTAAGTTTTCTTCAGTCATTATTGTTCACTAAATTCATCTATAATTTAAGGCTAACAAACTCACTTTAAGGATAATTCGATGTAAACATCGTCAGGGATTTTTAGTCTCATCAATTGTCTTATTGCTTTATCATCAGCGCTGATATCAATAATTCTTCGATGCATTCTCATTTCCCATTTTTCATATGTTTCAGTTCCACTTCCACAAGGGGATTTTCTTGTTGCAATGTGTAGTTTTTTTACAGGAAGTGGAGTTGGGCCTTTAATTTTAACACCAGTTTTTTTTCCTATTCCCATAATTTCGTCACAAACGTCATCTAATTTGGGCAGATTGGTGCTAGTTAATTTGATTCGAGCAGATTGAGTCATCTACTCTTTCCTATGGTTTGTGTTTTTCAGTAATTTCTTTAACGATTCCAGCTGCTATTGTTGCACCCATATCTCGTAGTGCAAATCTTCCCATCTCTGGAAATTCTTGGAATGTTTCAATAGGAGTTGGTCTTACTGGTCGAATAGTTACTATTGCAGAATCTCCAACTTTAAGGAATTTTGGATTTTGTTCTTCTACTGCACCACTTGCAGGGTTAATTTTTGCTTCAAACGCCGTAATGGTTGCTGCGACTTGTGCAGTGTGGCAGTGCATTACAGGAGTGTAACCAGGTGCAATAGCAGTTGGGTGATGTATAACTATAATTTGCGCTTTGAATTCTTTTGCAACTGTTGGTGGGGAGTCAGGTGTTCCCATGACATCACCTCTCTTGATGTCTTTCTTCTCAATACCCCTCAAGTTAAAACCAATGTTATCACCGGCGGATGCAGATGGCATTTCTTGGTGATGTGTTTCAATTGACTTAATTTCACCAACTGCGCCAGATGGCATTATAATAATTTTATCATTAGGTTTCATTGTACCAGTTTCTACACGACCTACGGGTACTGTTCCAACACCAGTGATTGAATAAACATCTTGAATTGGAACACGAAGTGGTTTTCCTGTTGGTTTTTCAGGAAGTATAAAGTCATCAAATGATTCAAGAAGTGTTTTTCCTTTCCACCAAGCCATGTTTTCTGATTTCTTTACTAGATTGTCACCTTTCCAACCTGAAACTGGAATGACGGGTACGGTGTCTACTTTGTAACCAACTGATTTGATGAGTTTTTCACCTTTTTCTTTTGCTTTGTTAAAAGCATCTTCAGAATAATTGCTGGTATCCATTTTGTTGATAGCAACAATAAGTTGGTTTACACCCAATGTTTTTAACAAAAATGCGTGTTCTCTTGCCTGACCGCCTGGAGCGACGGCAGTATCTGTTTCACCTTCTTTTGCAGAAAGTACCAAAACTGCGCAATCCGCCTCAGAAGCGCCTGTAATCATATTTTTGATAAAGTCACGATGCCCCGGAGCATCAATTAATGTGAAAAAGAATTTAGGAGTTTCAAATTTTTGAAAAGCCAAATCTATTGTAATGCCTCTTTCTCGTTCGTCTTTAATATTATCCAAAACCCAAGCGTACTTGAAGGTGTCACCTTTTCCGATTTTTTCGGACTCTTCTGCGTGCTGAGCGATGGTTCTTTCATCAATTATGCCCAAGTCCATGAGAAAGTGACCCATGGTTGTGGACTTTCCATTATCAATATGACCAGTAATTATCAAGTTTAGGTGGTCCTTATTTGCCATATCGAATTCCTAGTCTGAGGGGATTTATTACCTTTCCGATTTTTTGAAAAAAACTCCAAGTTTTTTCAATTTTTTGGGATCGAAATTTTTTGGGACTTACACATAAATCAAAGAAGTTAATGACAAATTCCATGAAAATTACTGTTTCCGTTATCAAAGCAGATGTTGGAGGAGTTGGTGGACATACTAGACCAAGTGATGGTTTGTTAGACGCCGTTAGAAAAACAATCAAGGGTGCGGGAGACATGTTAATTGATCATTATATTGGTTATTGTGGGGACGACATTCACATTCTCATGACCCATACAAAAGGAACAGACAATGAAGAGATTCACAAATTAGCGTGGACAGCATTTGAAGATGCCACTAAAGTTGCAAAGCAAGAAGGACTTTATGGTGCAGGTCAGGATCTTCTAAAAGATTCTTTTTCAGGAAATGTTAAAGGTATGGGTCCTGGTGTTGCAGAACTAGAGTTTGAGGAAAGGCCAAACGAAGCTTTTACTGTGTTTGCAGCAGATAAAACAGAGCCAGGTGCGTTTAACTATCCATTTTATCGCTTGTTTGTTGACGCACTTAGTAACACCGGATTAATTGTGAACGAATCTCTTGCAGAAGGCGTGATTTTCAATATTATGGACGTAGAAGAAGGAAAAATTGCAGAGCTTTCTTTGTGGGAAGACAAACCAACCATTGAAGCAGCTTTAATGTATCCTGGAAGATATGTCGTATCCACCATTAATACAAAAGATGGTGAACCAATTGTTTCTGCATCTACTGATCGATTACACAACATTGCGGGAACATATGTTGGAAAAGATGATCCTATTTGCATTATTAGAACACAGAAAAAATTTCCAGCAACAGAAGAAGCTGGCAGTGTTTTTAACAATCCACACTATGTTGCTGGAAACACTAGAGGTAGTCACAACATGCCACTAATGCCTGTTAAAATTAATTCAGCAGCAACAATTGATTACTGTATTCCAATTGTAGAAGCTCTTGTGTTTAGTATGCATGGGGGAAAATTAACTGGACCGTTTGATGGATTCTCAACTGCGGATTGGGACTATATTAGAGAAATTGCAACGAAAAAAGCACTAGCTATGAGAAGCCAAGGATTCATTCATCCTGCTACACTTGTCCCATCAGAATTAGAATATGCTGAGGGCTACAAAGCAAGAATGGCGAAACTTTATGAAAAGATGAAGCCATTAAAGGACAACAAGTCTTCATCAGATAGAAAAGAATCATACGAAGATCCAGATTAGGCTTTCAAATTTCTTTACAATTTGTTTATTAAAATTAGCAATAGAGTTAAAAGAAAACAGTATGTACAATAATTGTTGCAAATTCAAAAATTTAGCAAAGTTTTTGAGATAAAGCATTACATCGCAATATCATTAGGAATTGTGTCATTTTCATATTTTGTAGTCCAGTTATTTGGCCAAACAATACCAAACGTAGTTTGGTCATTTTTTAAGGACTTTAGTGGGGCGGTGATTCTAGCATCAGTCTTTTTATTTGCACTAATTTGGTTAATGAAATCCAGGCCTCACAATAGACCAAAAAATTATTCCGTGGTAGTATTTGATGTGTATGGAAAAGAATCTCAAATTGATGGAATTCGAACTGAATTCAAAACTCATGACGTTGCATGGAGTTTCATGAAACAATACAAGAGTGCATATCCATTGCATAATTTCGCGCTAGTGTCGGACATGCCTAAATCATCAAAAAGAACAATTTTTAGATATATCTAGATTCAAATCAAAAAGTTCTAAGTTAAAAAAATGAGAGCTTGAATTTCAGACTTTGTATAATCTTACTATTATTACCCAATCATTATCGTATAATGAATATGAGAACTGTGCTTGTTCAAATATTACATACTGATCTTATTTTAATATAATAATGGGATTTTTTAGAGCATGGATTCGGAAAATTTCGATGAGGAAGGCCTACTTAAAGTCATAAAAGCTTTTGAGTTATCTGAGGCAATTACAAAACTCAACTGGAATTGGAATAATTATTCTAACCCTATTAAAGATGCACACGAGCTAATGGAAAAAGGTCAAAAATTTTTCCTGGAAATTTCGGAATATGAGCAAAGAATGGGATCTAAACTTAGTATGTATCAGAAAAATAAAATTGATAATGCGGTAGAAGATTTAGGAAAACTAATTCCTTATCTTAAAAACAAAATCAAACCTACTGAAAGTTTAGAAACAGTGGATAAAACTGATAATTCCTTAGTGTGACCTTTATCACATTCATTTGCTTCTTTTATCCTTGGGTTTGACACACATTTAGATTCAAACTTTTATTCTGGATGTTATAAAAAATCAAAGTGGAATTCGCTGTTTTAGCTGATGCCTTCAAGAAAATGGAGGATACAACAAAAAGACTAGAATTAACACAGATACTTGTAGATTTATTCAAAGTAACATCACCAGAGTTAATTCCAAAGATTGTTTACTTAATTCAAGGAAAACTGCGTCCCGATTATGAAGGAGTTGAGCTTGGCGTAGCTGAAAAACTTGCAATTAAAGCAATTTCAAAATCGTCAGCAATTCCAATCAAAAAGATTGAAGAAGAATATAGAAAGAGTGGAGATTTGGGTCATGCCGCATCAATAATTTTAGAACAAAAAGCACAGACCACGTTTGTTGTAGAAGACATTACAGTTGAACGAGTATATGAAACACTTTTCAAAATTGCAAAACTTGAAGGTGCAAGATCTCAGGACATGAAAATGAAATACATTTCTAGTTTGTTAAATGATGCAAATCCATTAGAAGCTAGATTCATTCTAAAAATTTTACTTGGAACGTTGCGTTTAGGCATTGCAGAGAATACGGTTATGGATGCACTAGCAACTGCATATACAGGTACAAAAGAAAATCGTGAATCTCTCGAAAAAGCATACAATGTGTCTAGTGATTTGGGAATGGTTGCAAAAGTAATTGCAAAAGAAGGTCTTCAAGGAGTTAAAGCATTTCAGATTACAGTTTTCAAGCCTGTGAGGCCAATGCTTGCAGACAGAGTGAAAAGTGAAAAGGAATCTATTGAAAAAATGGGCGACAAGTTTGCTGCAGAATACAAACTTGATGGAGAACGTGCACAACTTCATATGAAAAATGGTGAAGTAAAATTATTTTCAAGAAGTTTAGAAAACATTACCAGTTACTATCCAGATATTGTTGAAAAAATTCCACAATCACTAAAATCAACAGAGTTAATTGTTGAAGCAGAAGTTGTAGCAATCAATGAAGAGTCTGGAGAGTTTTTACCTTTTCAGGAATTAATGCATAGACGAAGAAAATACAAAATTGAGAAAGCAGTATCTGAGTATCCTATTACTGTGAATTTTTTTGACATAATGTATGCAGACGGCAAGAGCTGGCTTGATGTAGAATATGAGAAAAGAAGAGAAATTCTTGAAAAAATTGTTATAGAAAATGATTTTGTAAAACTTGTGCCTATGACAATTATCCAAAATGAAAATGAAATAGAAGAATTTCTTGAGAATAGCATTAACGCTGGATGTGAGGGATTAATGTTAAAGATGTTAAATGCACCATACAAAGCTGGTTCAAGAGGAAGTAATTGGTTAAAGCTAAAACGTGAATACCGAAATGAATTAGGAGATAGTTTAGATCTAGTTGTCATCGGAGCTTTCTTTGGAAGAGGTAGACGAACTGGAAGATATGGAACTTTATTGTTAGCA
>DRGT01000126.1 GCA_011055585.1 Candidatus Nitrosopumilus sp.
ATCTTCATCTAATCTATCAAGAAATCTTACCATCTCAACTTTGTGAGGGATGGAAACGTTGAATCCATCAATTTTTATTTTTTTCAATGCATCAATACCCTCAGCTAACTCTCCTCTTGGAATTTTATACGCAATGTAAGTACAATCAAGTCCTAATTCCTTAAACGCTGCATTGTGAATGCTTGGTGAAAGAGAATGATCAATAGGATCGCCAATTACTGCAAAAGTTTTAATCATAGGTTTTTTTCAAATAAACGATTGATATAAGCTTACGATCGGAATCTTCTTATCTTTGCTAAAAATTCTCAATTGATTTTACTTCATGCAAACTAAACTGACCAGGTGCAACCGGCTTTCCTAAAGAAACATAGGTAAAAGGACTACCCAAGTACAGACAAAGGATCCTAGAAATTTTTCCGTATTCTCCCATTGCAAATGCTATGAGCTTTGTTTTGTTTGAATTGTTGTAAAGCGCTAATATTCGTGAAGAGTCATTACTTGATTTTGCACTAGTAACAATTTTTACATTTGTTGAAAGCTTTTTCATTTGTTTTAGCATTTTATTTAATGAAGACGAAGGAGGCGTTTTTTTGAAATCGTGCCATGAAACTAAGATTGCAGTTTTAGTTTTTTTAATATAATTATTCAATGATTTGTTTTTTCGTAATGTGTTAAACTCTACATCTAACAAAAATGGTTTATACTCTGAGATTAATTTTAGAATGGAAATGCGTTCTTTTTCGTTTCCAGTAAACTTTCCACCTTCAGATTTGGGTCGAAGTGTGCATACACATCTATTCAGATTTTTACTAGCTAATTCTAAAGCCACTGGAACTTGGGATGGTTTTAAAAAATCGAGTCGTAATTCTGCATAATCTGATTTTTTTATCGCTTTGTTTAAGACTGAATCAAGCTTTTTCGGAGTTTTTTCAGCTATAGTAACACAAGTTCTGTAATGCATTTTTTATTTTTCAAGAATATATTCATCTGAGACTTCCATCCCAAAATGTCTGCCAGTAGCTGGTTTTGAATACACTAGTACAGAGTCTCCTTTCTTTAGATGTGTTACTGAGACAAGATGGCCGTTTGATTTGACAAATCGAATAGTTTCAGCATCTTGTGCAATTATTCCTCCTTCTTCATTACCTGCTTTTGCTTTAATCATGAGCATTGGCCTTCTTTCTATTTTTGATCTTCCAACAGTTGCTCTTCGTGCTTTGCCTTTAGAGTCAAGAACTAATACTTCAGAACCTGTTTCAATTTCAGAAAGATATTTTGTTTTTCCATCGGGGCTTAAGGTGTAGCAATGAACTGCGCCTGCATTTACTCTAAACGGCCTTGGAGAAGTAAATGATGATCCTACCGACTCGTTATGAACTAAGAACATGAAGTTAGCACGATTTCCAATTAACATTCCCTCACCTCTATGTAACATTGATGTAGTATCAACACAAACTCTTTCACCATCTCCCACCGGTTTTATGTCAATAATTTTTCCAGTTTTTAGATCAAAACTTTTTGTGCCTAGATAAACTAGCGCTTCTTTAACTTCATTAATTGAAGATGTATTGTAAATTACTCCATCAACACCAACCTCAAGTATGGAAAACATCTTACGTACCTCTTCAGGATTTCTTGCTAAAACAAAGATTTTTGTGTGAATTTTATGCAACTTTGCAATGATATTCTCTAGCGGAATTATTTTCCAATCTTTTACCTCTACAATTACAAAATCAAGACCTTTTTTTGCAGATGTAAAGATCTTATCAATGTCTTTGTTAGATAAAACCTTGATTTTCCTCCCAATCTTTTTTCCTTTAGGTTTTGATGAAACATCTTTCTCAAGAATTACGTATTTTGCTGCAGTTGATGCATAAAGAATTGCCAGCTTTGTTTTTGTTTTACCAAGGCTTTTTGGATCAAGATACACTATATTGATTCCTTCATTTTTTAGCTCGGCAAGAAATTTGCTAAGGTGACTTTTTGCAATTTTTGGTGCAATAATTAATTCTCTACTTTTTGCCAATTTTTTTTGCTGCTTCCTGTGCAGTTTCATTTCTGAATATTATTTCAGCTAATGCTTGTACCATTAGTTCTGGGGATTTATGAGCAAAGATATTTCTTCCATAAGTAATTCCTTTGGCTCCGGCTTTCATGGCGTCCTCGGTCATCTTCAATACGTCTAAATCAGTTTTTGCTTTTGGTCCACCAGCAATCACAATTGGTACTGGAGTACTTCTGACAACCTTGGAAAAAGAGTCAATATCGCCAGTGTACACTGTCTTGACAATATCTGCACCACAGTCTGCTCCTATTCGTGCTACATGTGCAACAATTTCAGGGTCGTGTGGGTCTTTGATCTTTTCTCCTCGAGGATACATCATTGCTAATAGTGGCATATTCCATTTGTGACATTGTTCTGAAATTGATCCTAGCTGTTCTAACATCTCGGGTTCCTCTTTTCCTCCAATATTGATGTGAAGGGAAACCCCATCAGCGCCTAGACGAATTGCTTCTTCAACAGTTCCAGTCAACATCTTACGATTTGGAGAAGTTGAAAGAGAGGTGCTTCCAGAAAAATGTACTAACAAGCCTACCTTTGTTGGCCTTGGTAATGTTTTGAGAATTCCTTTGTTAAGAATTACACTTGTTAAACCGTGATTTTCACATTTGTAAATAACCGAGTGAGGATCTTCAAGACCCTCTATAGGACCATTTGATATTCCATGATCCATAGGGATGCAAAGCATCTTTCCTTCTAGGAGAATACGGTTTAATCTAATTTGATGACCAGAAACCATATTGGATCTCATTCTGTACCTTACTTAAAAATAACGTGAACTCTTTTCTCGAATCATTATTTATCAAATCAAATAAACTCAAGTAAATTACTAATTTTCCTCTCAAGAATTAAATACCAATTAAAAATCATCCAATTCAAGTCAATTGAGCCAAATTACAGAGCAGATTCATTCAAGTCAAATCGGTGACATCCTTGAAAATTCTCTTGATGGAAAACGACCCGATTTAAACGACTGTAAAAGATTGTTTGAATCAGATGATGTTCATCTAATGGGATTAACAGCTGGTCACTTGACACGAAAACAATTTGGAAAAAAAGCCACCTTTGTTAATAATATTATTTTGAATTACACTAATGTTTGCATTACTGACTGTAAGTTTTGTGCATTTTATCGACCACCTGGAGATGATGAATCTTATACCTTGTCACTTGATAAAATTGAGGCTAGAGTAAAGGCTGCATGGGACATGTTTAAGATTAGACAAGTTCTGTTTCAGGGAGGTCATAATCCAGATTTAGGAGTAGAATATTATGAGGATGCATTTAAAATGATTAGAGCAAAGTTTCCAAAAGTTGGCGTACATGGTTTGTCAACCTCAGAAATTGACATGATTGCTCGTGTAGAAAAATCATCTACAAAAGAAATCTTGTCGCGTCTTAAAGATGCAGGTTTGCAATCAATTCCTGGTGCTGGTGCAGAAGTATTGGTTGATTCTGTAAAAGAAATTATCAGCCCAAAGAAAATTTCTAGTAATGAATGGATTAGAATAATGGAAGAAGCTCATTCTCTTGGACTGCCTGCATCAGCTACCCTGATGTACGGTCATGTAGAATCTACTCAAGACCTTGCAGAACATTTTCTAAAAATCATGAAACTTCAAGAAAAAACTCATGGTTTTATGGCCTTTATCGCTTGGAGCTTTGAGCCAAACAATACATTGATGCAAAAAGAAAATGTTGTTACCTTTGGCGCTGGAGGTTTGCATCTATTAAAGATGATTGCAATTTCTAGACTGATGTTTGATGGTTTGATTTCACACATTCAATCCTCATGGTTAACAAATGGCATTGGAATGGCCCAATTAGCTTTGCAGTATGGAGCAGATGACTTTGGTGGAACACTCATTGGAGAAGAGGTAGTTTCTTGTACTGGAGCAAGGTCGACAGAGTTAACTGATAAAATTATTATTGATTCAATTAACCAAATTGGTTATCAGGTAGAAGAAAGAGACAACTTTTACCAAACTGTTTGCCTTCACTAAAGGCCTAAACTAGACCATTTAGAGTCTACGGCCTTTTTTGTGGCGTCATCTGACTTTATCAACTCTTGAATTTCTCGCTCATATCCTTCTTCTTTTGTTTTTTGTGTTGCATCTATTCCAAGCTTGGAACCTAAATTTACCAGAGGTGAGGCAGGATCCAAAGTGTCCGTTGGGGCATTATCTACAATCAAAGTATCGCGTGCAGGATCTGTTCTGGTAGTAAGTGCCCAAATTACATCATTCATATCGTGCACGTTTACGTCCTCGTCGACTACAATGAAAATTTTAGTGAGTGAGAGCTGTCCCATTCCCCACAAGCCCATCATGACTTTTTTTGCTTGTCCTGGATAGTGTTTTTTAATTGAAATAATTGCCATACCTTGGAACCACGCAGAAGCAGGCATTGAAAAGTCGACAACTTCAGGATGGAACATTCTTATCAATGGAAGAAAAGAGCGCTCAATTACTTTTCCAATGTAAGCATCTTCTAAAACCGGTTTGCCAACAATCGTTGTAAGATAGATTGGTTTTTGTCTTTGCATAATTCCAGTGAGGGTAAAAGTTGGAAAAGGCTCCTTTGGAGTATAGTAACCTGTATGATCACCAAACGGTCCTTCGTCTCTCAAGTCGTTAGGATCCACGTAACCTTCAAGAACAATTTCGGCATTTGCTGGAACTTCCAAGTCGATTGTTTTACATTTTACAGTTTTGATGCCTTGTTTTCTTGTTATTCCTGCAAACAAATACTTGTCAAGCCCTTCAGGTACAGGTGCAACTGCTGAAAAAACTGTTGCTGGTTCTGCTCCTATAATTATGGCAGCTTCTGTTTTTTTGCCTTTTTCCTTTAAAATTTCACTATGATGTGCACCTCGCTTATGTTTTTGCCAATGCATTAATGCATGAGTGCTATCAAGAATTTGCATACGATACACCCCAAGATTTCGAACTTGAGTCTCCGGATGTTTTGTTGCAATCAGTCCAAACGTGATAAACTTGCCAGCATCTTTTGGCCATGACTTTAGTATCGGTAGTTTATCAAATGAAGGCGAATCACTGACAACTTCTGTTACTGGGCCACTTTTTTCTAGCTTTGGAAATATATCGCCCATCTTTGATAGCTCTGGTAGCTTTTTGATTTTGTTAAAGAATCCAGAAGGAATATCTAATTTAGTCATGTTAACTATTCTTTGACCAATTTCAGTAAAATCAGATGTTTCAAGACCAATCTCCAATCTTTTCAGTGAGCCAAATGCATTTCCTAGAACGGGTATGTCATAGCCTTTAACATTCTCAAAATAAACTGCTGGGCCCTTATCGTACATCACTCGCTGGAGAATTTCAGCAATTTCTAAATTTGCATCAACTTCTGTTTTAATTCGCTTTAGTTCTCCGGCTTTTTCTAATTCCTCAACAAACTGATGGATGTCTGAGATGGGCACGTCTCTAGTGGATTTTGATACAGGTATAAAGCTTAACTAGATTTATTCAATAATGCATTATTTGAAAAAAATGTTAACAAAGGGATTTTAATTCCAAGTATTCGGGATTTTTGTATTGGCGGAAGACAAGTGTGTAGTATGCAAGGGTAATGGCACTATAGAACTACTTGGTTCACAGTGTCCTTTTTGTAATGGAACTGGAAATTTTACAAAAGCTGCTGAAAGTTATTTGGAATCACATATTTGCCAATGTATTTTCTTAGACAGAAAAAAATGTCCATTGTGTGGAAAGAATTGTCATCACGATACACCTAACAAACCAAAAATTTTGATTGATCCTACCTAGTTGGAACTAAATTTAATCAATTGGTGGCAGTTCACTTTTTTTGTCGTGACCACCTGAACCAAATTTACAGTAAAAACATAAATCAGATTGCATGTGTGTTAGCTGTTCGATTTTGATTGCACCAATTTTTAGTGCAATTTTGGTTAGCAATTTGTACTTAAGTGGCATCGATGGAATTACTTCATCCATGTATACCTTGTAATGTTCAGGACAAAACTTTAGAGTAACTTTGGTTGTTTCTTTTCCTTTTGCATTTACTTGTTTTGTAAAATTGATTTGTTCTCTAATGTATTCGTGTTTTGGGCAAGGACAATTTCTTCCTTCTGGATGTTTGTAAGCTGGTGTGTTTTTCCAATCAAAACCTGGATACTCTTTTTCGAAATCGTCCAACAGATGTAATGGGGTTTTAGTCTTTATAAAACTTGGTTGAGCTTTGTTGTTTTTTGAATCCTATGAATATAATACACGTTTACGATCAGCGAATAAGCATAATCTAAATAAACCTTGGATTTGGAGACACTTCATGGCAACAAAGAAAACAACCAGAAAAACAAAGAAAACAACCAGAAAAACAAACAAAAAAACAAACAAAGATCTTGAAGCAAAAATTACAGAACTTGAAGGAAAACTATCAAAACTATCTACTCAAGTGGCACAAAAACCTGCAGAGCAAGCTAAAGCACCACCTCCTCCACCACCAAAAGCTTCTCCACCACCTCCACCAAAACCAGCTGAAGCACTAAAACCTGCAGAAGCACCAAAACCTGCACCAAAAGCACAAGCCGCCCCTCCAGCAACACTAGAGTCATTATACGAAAGTGTTCCAGTAGGTAATTGGAATGAGAGAAAAGCAAAAACTCCAGCTTTTGTATCTGAGA